>DATCMG010000304.1:0-1827 GCA_036563555.1 Roseomonas sp.
CCTGCAGCCGGAAGCCGAAGCCGCGATTCTGCATCATCACCCCCGAGCCCTCGGCCAGGATGCCGGAGCCGAAGCCCTCGAAGAGGGAGTTGATGAAGGAGCAGGCATTGCCGTCCTTGTCGACGACGGTGAGATAGACGGTGTCCTTGTGCTTCGGCCAGTCCACGTCGCCGGCCGGCGGCAGCTCCACCATCGCCTTGTCGTCGCTGATCATGCCTCGCAGCTTGGCCAGGTAGTCGTCCGAGAGCAGCTTCGCGAGCGGCACCTCGACCTGGGAGGGATCCGCCAGGAAGGCATCACGGTCACGGTAGACGAGGCGCGCGGCCTCGAGGTGGCGGTGCATGCGGGTGGCGGTCAGCGGCCCGCCCGGATCGGGGAAGCCCTCAAGGATGCCAAGCAGCATGAGCACCAGCAGGCCCGAGCCGTTGGGCGGGCACTGGAACACCTCCATGTCCCGCCACTTCCGGGAGATCGGGTCGACGAAGTTGGCGACGTTCTGCCCCTCCGCGAAATCCTCCTCGGTGTGCAGCCCGCCGGCGGCGCGCAGCGCGGCCACCATGTCGGCCGCGATCGGGCCGGTGTAGAAGGCGCGCGCCCCGTCCTTGCCAATGGCGCGCAGGGTCTTCGCAAGCTCGGGCTGGGTGAAGCGGTCACCGAAGGCATAGGGCTTGCCGTCCTTCAGGAAGCGCCTTGCCGTCTGCGGCTGCTTCGACAGCTTGGCGACGCTGTCCTCCCAATCCGCAGAAACGCGGGAGGAGACCGCGAAGCCTTCCTCGGCGTAGCGGATGGCGGGCTGCAGGATCTGGTCCAGGCCCAGCTTGCCATGCGCCTTGTTCAGCGCCTCCCAGGCGGAGATGGCGCCGGGCACGGTCACGGAATGGACGGAGGTGTTGACCATGGCGGTCAGCCCGGCGGCGCGCAGCGCCTCCGGCGTCGCACCGGCCGGGGCCCGGCCGGAGCCGTTGATGGCAATCACCCCGCCGGAGGCCGGGGCGTAGAGGCAGAAGCAGTCGCCGCCGATGCCGGTGGATTGCGGCTCCACCACGGCCAGGGTCGCGGCGGCGGCGATGGCGCCGTCCAGCGCGTTGCCGCCTGCCCGCATGATGTCGAGGGCGGCGAGGGTCGCCACCGGCATGGAGGTCGCGGCCATCGCGTTGAGGGCCATGGCCGGGCTGCGGCCGGGAAGGTGAAGATCGCGCATCAGACTGAACAAAGCCCCCCGTCGATAAGTAAGCTCGCCCCGGTTATGCCGGCCGCGGCCGGTGAGGCGAGGAATACGATCGCGCCCATCACGTCCTCGACGGTCAGGATGCGTCCCAGTGGGATACGCCGGGATTCACGGGCGCGGAAGGCGGGATCGGACAGTATTCCCTCCGTGAGCGGTGTTTCCACGAAGCCGGGGCATATGGCGTTCACCCGGATGCCATGGCGGGCCAGTTCCACAGCCCAGGCCTTGGTGAAGCCTTCCAGCGCGTGCTTCGTGCCGGTGTAGACGCTGCGGTTCGTCCCCGCGACATGGCCGTTGACGGAGGAAACATTGATGATGGCGCCCCCCTCTCCCGCTTCGATCATGCCGCGCGCGACCTGCTGGGCCACGGTGAAGGCGGCTCGGGTATTAAGGTCCAGCAGGGCATCGAAGGACTCGTCGCTGACCTCGGTGAAGGGCTCCCGGATATTGGTGCCGGCATTGTTCACAAGGATGTGGAAGGGGCCATGGGCGCCGATGGCGGCGCGGGCCGCGGCGCGGTCGGTCACGTCCAGCGCGACTGGCCGCGCCTTGAAGCCCGTGGCGGCAAGTGCTGCGGCCGTCTCCTCCAGCGCAGGCAG
>DATCMG010000306.1:0-3537 GCA_036563555.1 Roseomonas sp.
GCCGCTACCACCTCTATGTCTCCCTCGCCTGCCCCTGGGCGCATCGCACGCTGATCATGCGCGCCCGCAAAGGCCTGGAAGACGCGATCACCCTCTCCGTCGTCCACTGGCACATGGCCGGAAACGGCTGGACCTTCGAGAACGGCCCCGGCGTCATCCCCGACACGATCAACGGCGCGGAATTCCTGCATCAGGTCTACACCGCCGCCGACTCGCACCACACCGGCCGCGTCACCGTGCCCGTGCTGTGGGACAAGCAGCGCCGCACCATCGTGAACAACGAATCCGCCGAGATTATCCGCATGCTGGACCACGCCTTCGACGGCGTGGGCACGAAGCCCGGCGACCACTATCCCGAAGACCTCCGCACGGAGACCGACGCCGTCAACGCCACCATCTACGACAGGGTGAACAACGGCGTTTACAAAGCCGGCTTCGCCACGGAGCAGCAGGCCTATGAGGACGCGGTGCGCCCGCTCTTCGACACGCTGGACATGCTCGATGACCGCCTATCGCGCCAGCGCTACCTCCTGGGCGATCGCCTGACGGAAGCCGATATCCGCCTCTTCACCACGCTGGTGCGCTTCAACCTCGTCTATCACGGCCACTTCAAGTGCAACCTGCGCCGGATCGCGGACTATCCCGCGCTGTTCCCCTATCTGCGCGACCTGTTCCAAACGCCAGGCTTCGGCGAGACCTGCGATTTCGCACACATGAAGCGGCACTATTACGAGAGCCACCCGACCATCAACCCGACGGGCATCGTGCCCCTGGGCCCGATCCAGGATCTCGGCGCACCACACGGCCGGGAAGCCTTGGCGTAACCCCGCAGCGCCGCTCCACTCCGCCCCGGAACAGGGCTGCCCTCTTCACGGGCAGGGCCTGCGACGGATAAGAGCAATCCGTCGCACCAGGGCGGGAGAGGAACAACCAGCCCGCCGATGGTCCGTCACCGACCAAGGAGACGCCGATGATCGTGGACCTGCGGATCTACACCTGCCAGCCCAACCGCATGGCAGAGTTCGTGAAGCTCTATGAGACCATGGCCTGGGAGCTGCAGAAGAAATATCTCGGCCGCTGCCTCGGCTGGTACACGACGGTGGAAGGCCCGCTGAACCGCGTCGTCCATCTCTGGGCCTATGACAGCCAGGCCGACCGCGAGCAGCGCCGCACCGCCATGGCCGCGGACCCGGCCTTCCAGGCCTATCTCGCCAAGGCCGCCGAACTGGGCGTCCTGCAGGAAATGCAGAACCGGATCGTCGCGCCGGCGCCCTTCTACAAGGCGCATCTGGAAGCGCAGCAGAAGTAGGGAAAAGGCCGGGGGAAGGAATTCCCCCGGACCCCCATCTTTCTTCGGGTCTGGGGCGCGCCGGCTTCGCTGGCGCACCAATGAATTAGAGCCGCGCCTTCAGCGCCGCGTTGATCCGGTCCAGCAGGCCCTCGCCTTCATGGGCCGCGTGCCGGCTCCGCTTCTCCGCCTCATGCCGGGCCTTGCCGAACAGGCGCCCTCCCCGGTCGCGAGCATCCTCATACAGGTCCTCGCCCCGATCGCGGGCATGGCCGAACAGGCTCCAGCCCTTGTCGCGCGCATCCTCATAGGCGTCGCGGCTCTCGGCACGGCTGCGCTTGAAAAGGCCCCAGCCGCGGTCGCGCGTGTCCTCATAGAGATCCTCGCCCCGCCCGCGCGCGTCCTTGTAGAAGGACCGGCCCCGATCGCGCGCTTCCTCATACGCATCCGAACCGCGTTCCCGCGCATCGTCATAGACGGAGGAGGCATATCGGCGCGCGCGGTCGGCGAAGCGCTCGGCCTGCTTGCGGGCACGGCGATATGTCGGGCGCGCCTCGCTCCCCGCATGTTCGGCATAATCCCTCGCACGATGGGCGATGCGGCTCGCCTCATGGCCCAGGGTGCCGATGCCCCTGCCGATGCCGTGACGCGCCTCATCCGCCAGCGAACGCCCCATCCGCCAGGCGCGGTCGGAAAGGCGCTGCGGCACGGGCTTGGGCCGGCGGAGCGTGTACATCCCGAAGGCCGCACCGGCGAGCAGCGCCGCGGCGCCGATCATCAGCCCGGCCGGGCCGAGCGGATTCATCTGCGCCTCCAGCAGGAAGGAGGTCCGGCGCGGCGGCGGGCCGGAAAGGGAGGAGGTCTCCGCCAGATCCTCCTTCGGCTCATAAAGGTTGTCGCGCCGCTCGGCCCGGCCGGATTGGTCGCTGGACTGGCTGGGCCTGGCAATCTTGCTCATGATCAGATCCGTCAGTTTCGGGGCATAGCGGCCAAGGGCCGAAACCATCCAGCCGCCGCCGCCCACCACCAGGTCGCGCACGCGCGTCTCGCAGGCATACAGGATGGCGCGGGCCACGACGCGGGGATGATAGCTCGGCGGGGGATTCCGCGTGCCGGACGTGCCCATCAGGTTGCGGGCATGCTCCATATAGGGCGTGTCGATCGGGCCGGGCTTCACCAGGGTCAGGCTGATCGGATAGCCCTCGGCCTCGAACTCCGTGCGGAAGGCCTCGGTCACGCCCTTCACCGCGAATTTGGCGGCGGAATAAGGGCCCTGCAACGCCATCGCCCGGTCGGACAGCACGCTGCCCGTGTTGACGATCGCCCCGCCCTTCCCCTTCAGATGCCGCACGGCGACGAGCGTGCCATGCACCACGCCCCAGTAGTTCACGTCGAACAACCGCCGCTGGTCCTCCAGCGGCACGTCCTCCAACTCGCCATAGATCGCGACGGCGGCGTTGTTGCACCACGAATCGAAGCCGCCGAAGGCGCGGATCGCGGCCTCGCTGATCTTCTCGACCTGCTCCATGTCCGCCACATCGGCCATCACGGGCTCGACACGCCCGCCTTTGCCGCGGATCTCATTGGCCAGGGCATTCAGCGCATCCTCGTTGCGCGCGGCGATCACCACGGCGGCGCCCCGCTGCGCGGCCTCGCGCGCGGTGGCCAGGCCGATGCCGGACGTGGCGCCGGTGATGACGATGACCTGCTCTGAAACAGGCTTCAGACGGGGTGCGGGCATGATGGGATCCCTGGCATTGCGGGGTCTCAACGGCGCAAGCCTTCCAGGGTTACGCGGGTTGCCCCGGGGAGCACCGCACCCCCAACCCCGGTGAAAGCGAAGCTTTCGTCCCAAGCCGCGGAGGCAACGCCCCCAGCCCCGCAAACCGTTTTCCAGGAATCAAACCCGGACAATCCAGCGCCGCAGGCCCCAAACAGATGGTGGAGGTCCAGGGGGCGAAGCCCCCTGGATCCACAAGCACTACCCCACCACCAGCCGCGTCGCCCGCCCCTCCCCTTCCGGTACCATCTCCACCTCCGCGATCATCGGCAGGTGATCCGATGCCTCGCGCGCCGCCTTGTCCGTCCAACTCCGCAGCAGTGCCGCGCGCGGCCGGGCATAGATGCGGTCCAGCGCGAAGAGCGGCCGCCGCACCGGAAAGGTGCGCGCCCGGGTGCGGGAGGGCAGCGTGCCCAGGAAGGCGCGGTCCACCGGGCCATGCGGCTCCCAGTCGTTGAAGTCGCCCATG
>DATCMG010000323.1:0-2166 GCA_036563555.1 Roseomonas sp.
GCACCAAAATCTCATTGCCGCTGAGAAGCGCGCCATCGATGCCATACGCGCTACGTCAAAGCTGACCGAGCCAGAGGACTAACGAGTTTGGGGCCACGTTCCTTCAGCTAAGAACAAGAGCACCCCAACCAGTCAGCGCACTTACACCCCTGCATCCTTGCGTCGTTACGTACTGGCATGCTGGCGTGAATCACCCTTCGCCCTCTCGCACCTCCGCAGCCGCACGCCAGCGCCTTCCCCGTTCTCTGGGACGAAGATTACGCCTCCATCCTCCAGCGCCATCTGCACCTTCTGAGGCATGGGGCAGCCCCGGCGGCGCGGTTCCGACCAGAAATATCCTCTGGGGCGGGCGAGGTCCACCGTGGTGAGCCAAGTACGCCGGTCCTGGCGGTTGAGGATCCGTCTCGGGCCGTCTCTTTGTTCTAAGCCTTCGCGGTTGCGAGACCCCTAGGGGTCAAGCGGGCACATGCCCCGGTGTAGGCTGCCTCGTCCCGCACACCTCCGAATGGCTCTGGCGGCCAACCGCTAAGGCGTCCAGCGCACGTTCCAGGTCGCGGAGCGCATTGCCCACGTCGATCCCGGCCCATTTCGCCACGGCATCGTCCTGTTGCGTAAACAGCCACACCAGTTCGGCCTCCGCGACTTCGGCCTCACTCACGATGCGCGCCAGACGGCGGGCGACAGTCGCCCGGCACCGATTGGTGAGGGTAGGATTTGCAGTAGCCATTAACCTTGCCTCGTAGGGGCTAGGGGTTGGTGGTCAGGCTGAGGCGGCGTGCTGGAACCGCGCTGCCTCAGCCGCTGCCCGAAGTACGCGCCGAACGCGAGATTGGCCAGGGAGCCACACGTGGGCCGGGGCTACTGAAGTCCGCGGGCCTACTCTCGGCTGATCAAGAGAGTGTTCACCTTGCTGGAGTAGCCTTCACCAGGGCTGCATGGGCCTGCCTGCCGGCCCCGCAGAGGGCCACGGCATAGGCCGCCTCGGCCGTACTGGTCAGCGCCACTTCCTCGGACCTTTCGGGGATGAGCGCCTGATCGGCTGACGACCAACCCCGGCCATCGCTTGCCGCAATCAGTCTCCGGGCATGCGCGCCGGAGGAGGGCCGCGCCAGCTGCCGCTCATCCGGGAGATGAGATAGCGTCGAACGGGCCGTCCCCGCATCACAGCCTTCGTCAGCACCCACACGGCGATGTCTGGATCCGCGGAAAACAGGTCCGGGAGGTGCTGGGCACCAAAGGCCGCACGGTAGGCATCCACCGCAGCCCGCAGCGCCTTCGGCGAGCCCTCCGGCAATCCGTCCCAATCGCGGCTCATGCGCCCCCCACCTTGATGTAGCGCTTGGCTTCGCTCACCTGGTGCCAATCGGCGGCACTGATGACCGACCCGGCCGCGGAGAAGGCTCTGAAGGCCGCCACTAACTCCCGCGCGGCAGCCTCCACGTCCACTGCGATCCGGCGCCCCTTCCCGTCCCAGAAGGCGCTCAGATCCACAGGCGGGCGGGTCCTGAGTTCTCGATGGGTTTTCAGGAGAGCGACCTGCGCGCGCTGGAATGCCATCACCGCACGCCGCAGCCGGTCCTTGGCGGCACGTTCCTCCTGGTTGGTCATGCAGCCTCCCTGCGATCCCGTCGCGCGGCGATCGGCATGGTGCCTCAAACCGTGATCGAGGGCAGCGGCGAGGCCGCGGACCGGGCTTCTGGCCCAAAGAGCAAGCCCTTCCCGTCCGCAAAGCAACTGGGAAAATCGGACGCTATGAGCGGAACAGCGAGCCTGATCAGGGTAGTCGCCGCATACTGATCGCATCCTATAGACCTCAGGTGGCGCCATGAGCATTCGCAAACGGAGGTGAATGCTCGACGGCGATCGCGTCCGCCGGCTGACGCAGCATGCCCTGGCCGATCTGAACAATATCGTTCGCCTTCCGGCCGCCTGCTGCCCGTCGCCGTCCTCTCAACCGATGGCCGGGGAAGGCGTCGCCTGTTGAGGGGGTGGCGCCAGCAGACCCGCCATACGCGCCCGGTCGAGCAACGCCTTGACCGAGGAGGGCGCCCACTGGTCCCCGCCACGCGGGGGAGCCAGGCCGAGGCGGGTGAGCTCGGTCCCGAGCTGGGCGAGCGTGATGCTGCCGCGCCCCGCCACCAGGGCTGCGACGACCTCCGTGGCGCG
>DATCMG010000325.1:0-3536 GCA_036563555.1 Roseomonas sp.
CATCCGCCAGCAGCGCCTCCCCGTCCCAGGCCGCCGCACCTTCCAGCCGCCCGCGCTCCCGCCCCTGGCGGTCGATCAGGATCGTGGTCGGCAGCCCGCGCGCGCCCAGTGCCCGTGTGGCCGCCGAACCGGGATCGAGCCAGATGCCGAGATTCTTGATTCCCGTGCGGGCGTAGAAGGGTTCCACCTGCGCGCGCCCGTTGCGGTCGGAGGAGGCGGGAATGACCAGGATGTCATCCTTCGCCAGCAGCGCCGCCAGGCGGTCCAGCGCCGGCATCTCCTCCACGCAGGGCGGGCACCAGGTGGCCTAGAGGTTCAGGACGATCCCCTTGCCCGCGAAGAACGGAATTTCCCGCCGCTCCCCCTCCGGATCCGTCAGGGCGAAGGCGGGCAGGGGCTTGGGCCCATCCTCCCGCAGCCTGCCGACCGCCTGCGCCCGCGCTGGACGCCGGGGGAGGCCCGCGCCTAGTGTCCCGCCCGCCAGAAGGCCCAGCGCGCCGCGACGGCCAAAAGTCACCACCGACAGAGATCTCCTCACCCGTGCCCGACGACCACGCCAAGCCCAATTCCGCCAACGCCGCTTGGGGCGGGCGCTACGCGGCCGGTCCATCCGCCATCATGCAGGCAATCAACGCCTCCATCGGCTTCGACCGCAAGATGTGGCGGCAGGACATCAAGGGAAGCCTCGCCCATGCCGCGATGCTCGCCCATGTGGGGATCATCTCCGCCGAGGACGAGACCGCGATCCGCGATGGCCTGAACGCCATCGGCGCCGAGATCGAGGCCGGCGAATTCCCCTTCAGCGAGGCGCTGGAGGACATCCATATGAACATCGAGGCCCGCCTGACCGAGCGCATCGGCGAGGCCGGCAAGCGCCTGCACACCGCGCGCAGCCGCAACGACCAGGTGGCGCTGGACGTGCGCCTCTGGACCCGCGACGCGATCGATGGCCTCGACGCCCAGGTCGCCGATGTGATGCGCGCCCTGGCCGAGCGGGCGCTGGAGCATGCCGGCACGGTGATGCCGGGCTTCACCCATCTGCAGCCCGCGCAGCCCACCACCTTCGGGCACCATTTGCTGGCCTATGTCGAAATGCTCTCGCGCGACCGCGGGCGGCTGGCCGATTGCCGCCGCCGGCTGAACGAATCTCCGCTCGGCGCCGCGGCGCTCTGCGGCACGGGCTTCCCGATCGACCGGCACATGACGGCGCAGGCCCTCGGCTTCGATGGCCCCACGCGCAACAGCCTGGATTCCGTCGCATCCCGCGACTTCGCGCTGGAGTTCCTCTCGGCCGCCGCGATCTGCGCCACCCATCTCTCCCGCTTCGCGGAGGAGGTGGTGATCTGGACCAACCCCTATTTCAACTTCATCAAGCTGTCGGATGCCTTCACTACCGGCTCCTCCATCATGCCGCAGAAGCGCAACCCCGACGCGGCGGAACTGGTGCGCGCCAAGCCAGGCCGCATCACCGGCGCCCTTGTCGGCCTGCTGACCGTGATGAAGGGCCTGCCCCTGACCTATGGAAAGGACATGCAGGAGGACAAGGAAGGCATCTTCGACGCCGCCGAGAACCTGGCCCTCGCCCTCGCGGCCACCGCCGGCATGGTGCGGGACATGCAGCCCGTGGTCGGGCGCCTGCAGGAGGCGGCGGGCGCCGGCTTCTCCACCGCGACGGACCTCGCGGACTGGCTGGTGCGCGAGCTGAAGCTGCCGTTCCGTGATGCCCACCATGTCACCGGTCGCCTGGTCGCCAAGGCCGAGAGCATGAATGTCGACCTCTCCGGCCTGACCATCGGCGAGATGCAGGCGGTGGAGCCGCGCATCACGGAAGCGGTGTTCGGCGTGCTCTCCGTCGCGGCCTCGGTGCGCTCGCGCACCTCCTTCGGCGGCACTGCCCCGGCCAATGTGGCGGCCATGGCCAAGGAATGGGTGGGGAAGCTGGCATGAAGGCATTCTCCCTCCTCCTTGCCGGAACCGCCGCGCTGCTGGCCCTCTCGGGCTGCGGGCGGGTGGGGCCGATCCGCGCGCCGGGGCCGCCCGGCGAGATCATCTATCCGCGCGTCTATCCCTACTTCCCGCCCGGTACGCATCCGGGCGACCCGCCGGTCTCAAGGGCGCCCGACGCCCCCGCCGCGAATGCGCCGGTCGAGCGGGGCGACGTTCCCATCAACCGCCCGGGCAGCCCGCGTTGAGCCGGGCGGGTTCTGCCTGAGACAGGACGGAGCCCCGGATGCGTGGCCTCTCACTGATCCTTCTGGTGGCTGGCGGGGCGGGGGTCATCGCCACCTTCGTGATGGCGGCTTCAGGCGATACGCCAGGGGCGCTGCGGGCGGCGGGCGCGTCCTGTTCGGCCCTGGTCCTGGGGATGATCCTGCATCGGCGTGGAGGCAGCTGAGCCGCTGCGGGCGCCACCAGGAGGCCGCCCCTTGCCCATCGGCCCTGAATACCGGCCAGGACTGGCGCGCAAACATTCGGCGGCTGAACCCGTTCACGGCTCATGCCCTCAAAATCCTCCCCCGAAGGCCCGGCGGGCCCTGACGCAGTGCTGGAAGCGCAGCGTCTGCGCCTCCACCAGCGCATTCTGCGGGATTTCGGCCGCATTGCGCTTGAGGATCTCGAGATCAGGCCGCTGTTCCAGCGCGCCGTGGCTCAGGCCGCCCGCGCCACCGGTGTCGGCCACACGAAGATCATGCGCTACCGGACCGAGCAGGGGGACCTGCTTGTCGAGGCCGGGTTCGGCTGGCGACCTGGCGTAATCGGCAAGGCCCGCTTCGGAATCGACACCGCCTCGCCGCCAGGGCGTGCCCTGCAAACGGGACAGCCAGTGGTGATTGACGACATCCGCGGCCACCCCGAGTTCCGCCGTGACCGGGTGATCGCGGAGCATGGCATCGTCTCATTGCTCAACGTCCCCATCAGGTTCAACGGAACGATCTGGGGCACGCTGGAGGCCGATAGCGAGGAGCCCGGCCATTTCGACGAACTCGATGTCGAGTTCACCGAAGCGATGGCCGCCTTTGTCGCCAGCGCGTTGCAGCGCCGCCAGGCGGTCGCGCAGGCGGAGGCTACCGCCGCTGAGGTGGCCGTGCGCGCCGAGCAGAAGGAAATGCTGCTTCGCGAACTCCAGCACCGGGCCAAGAACAACCTCGGCCTTGTGGTTTCCCTGCTCGGGCGGGAGCAGCGGACCGCCTCCTCGGAGCAGGACAAGCGCGCCGCCGACCGGCTGGAGACGCTGATGCAACGGGTCACCGCCATCGCCCTCGCGCAGGACCGCCTGTCGGGCGCGGAGGGCGGCGGTTTGGGGGACGGAACCGGCACCGACCTTGCGGGCTATCTGCAGGCGCTCCTCGGCAGCCTCGAACTGAGCCTTGGCGGTAAGGTTGTGTTCGAGACTGATCTGGAAAGCTGCGTGCTGCCTTTCGACAAGGCTGTCGCCGCAGGTCTCGTGGTGAACGAACTGGTGACCAATGCCGTCAAGCACGCCTACCCCGAAGGCGAGGAGGGGCCTGTGCGGGTTTCGCTCCACACCGACGAAC
>DATCMG010000328.1:0-2561 GCA_036563555.1 Roseomonas sp.
CGGCCTGGCTGCGCGCAGCGCTCGGCCCAGATCGCGTGCGCCTGCTGCTCCAGCCAGCCTTCGACGAGGCGGTGGAGGCGGGTTTCGATGAGCTCGCCTCGCCCGAGGTGCCCCTGGCCGGCGGCGGACGCCTGCTGATCCATCCCACCCCCGCCCTGACGGCGCTGGACGTGGATACGGGCGCCGCGGCCAGACGCTCCGCCGGTGCCCATCGTGCCGTGAATGCCGCCGCCCTGGCCGAGGCCGCGCGCCAGATCCGCCTGCGCCACCTCGCCGGCCCGATTCTGTTGGACCTGGCGGGTGGCAGCGCCGCATCACGCGCCGCGCTGCTGCCTGCGCTGCGTTCAGCCGCCGGGGCGGACCCGCTGCTGCGCGTGGTGGGGCTGACAGGGCTCGGGTTGATGGAAATGGTGCGGACCCGCATCCACCCACCGCTGCACGAGGTGCTGGGACAGCCGCTCTCGCCCCTTACCCGCGGGCTCGCCGCGCTCCGGCGCGCAGCGAGGGAGGCCACGGCCCGGCCCGCCGCTCCGCTGGCCCTGCGCGCGCATCCCGCCGTCCTTTCGGCCCTGCGCGATCTGCCAGGGGCGCTGGAGGACTACGCGGCGGCCGCAGCCCACCCCATTTCCCTCCGCCCCGACGCCGCGCTAGCGCTGGGCGGCGAGATGATCGAGGATGCATTGCGCCATGCCGGCTGATCCGAAACCCGCCTGTCCCGTTTGTGGCCGGCCCCCTCAGCCAGATACCCGGCCCTTCTGCTCGGCACGTTGCCGCTCTGTCGATCTCGGCCGCTGGCTGGGGGGAACCTATTCGATTCCAGGCCCGCCGGAGACCGAGGATGACGAGGGGACAAAATGACGATTCATGCCCTGGACAGGTGCCAGGGCATCGTCTATCCCCCGCCTCCTCTGCCGGCGGCGACTGCCGCTTCGCTTGGGCCCAGGTAGCTCAGTTGGTAGAGCATGCGACTGAAAATCGCAGTGTCGGTGGTTCGATTCCGCCCCTGGGCACCATTTCCTTAAATTTCGCGTTGGACCAGTTCCGGCCCCGGTCCTGGAAGCGCTCAGGGCTTGGTTGTCGGGAGTCACCCCGAATCGGGTGGCCCGCCGCCCGCATCGGCCCTCGAACCAAGAAGCCTCTCGCCCCGCAACTGCAGGCGCGTCGCACTGGCCCGTAGAAGCCGGACGAAATCCGCAGCCGCCGGCGAGAGTGACCGACCCTCGCGATAGACCACCTCGATTTCGCGAGCGACCGACGGGCGGGTGAGCGGCCGTGCGACGAGCGACTGCGTGGAGAAGGAGCCCAGCGCGTAGAGCGGGAGCAGCGTGACGCCGAAGCCCGCCTCCACCATGGCGATGACGGTGCCGATCTGATCGAGTTCGAAGGCCGGCTCCGCGTGCAGCCCCGCCGCCTCGTAGCCCCGGTCCACCTGATCGCGGATGCCGTTGCCGTGACGGAGGGTGATGAGGGGCAGGCCGGCCAGATCGGCCCAACCCAGCTCCGCCCGCGCGGCGAGCGGGTGGTCCGCCCGGCACAGCAGCGAGAACAGGTCCGCGATCAGCGGAACCCGCACCAATCCCTCCTTGCCCCGCCGGAACGTCCCTACCGCGAGCTGCACATCGCCGTCCTGCAGCAGCGCGTCGATGGCCGGGATGGGGCGGTCGACGAGCGTTACCGACACGCCGGGCGATGACTGCGAAGGCCCTGATTACCTGCGGCAGCAGCGCCGCGGCGAGAAGCGGCGGGGCACCGATGCTGAGATGGCCGCGCCGCCGCGCACCGATGCCGCGCGCCCGCCGCACCGCCCGGTCGAGATCGCCCGTGAGGCGCTGGGCATCCTCCAGGAACTCCGCCGCCGCCTCGGTGAGGTCCACGCGGCGGGTCGTGCGGTCGAAGAGGCGGAAGCCGAGTTCAGCCTCCAGTTCCCGGACGAGGCCGGAGACCACTGGCTGCGCCATGTGCAGCGTCTCGGCGGCGCGGGTGAAGTTGTTGGCCTGGGCCACGGCAATGAAGGCGCGGAGCTGGCGGAGGGTGACGCTCACAGGCCAGCACCCACCGCATTCATCGTCATTTCTTATCAACTAAGGTGCGAAGGCTGGCTTATCGGCTGAATCCAGCCTCTCCATCATCCGCCGGGCAGGGCCCGCCACGCGAACTCACCGCAGGAGGCCGCGGCCTTCATCGCCGCGGAATCCCGTCTCTGGGGCGAGGCGGTCAGACGGACCGGGCTGAAGCTCGGCTGACGGCGCCTGCGACGGTCCCGAGCATGCCCCGCCGGGCGGACCATGATGCCGGGCCATGATGCCGGACCGGGGGCCGGTGGCTGGCGAAGTCGCCGCAGGGTGTCCGGTCAAGATGCCGGTCAAGCTGAAGGAGATGGCCCCTCTTAAACGGGCATGCTCTGCGGCAAGTTATTCCCAACCCCGCCGTGGTGCAGGTGGCACGCCGCGACCTGCCCCGGCAGAACGGGAAGAAGCACCGGCGCTTCGGCGCGGCAACGCGGACCCGCGTGAGGGCAGCGCGGGTGGAAGTGGCAGCCAGGCGGCGGGTCCAGCGGCGAC
>DATCMG010000244.1:0-3303 GCA_036563555.1 Roseomonas sp.
TGTGGATCACCAACGGCCCCGACGCCGATGTGCTGGTAGTCTATGCCAAGACCGATCCCGATGCCGGCCCGCGCGGCATCACGGCCTTCCTGGTGGAGAAGGGATTCAAGGGCTTCTCCACCGCGCAGAAGCTGGACAAGCTCGGCATGCGCGGATCCAACACCTGCGAACTGGTCTTCGAGGATTGCGAAGTGCCGGCCGAGAATGTGCTGGGGACCGAGGGCCGCGGCGTGAACGTGCTGATGAGCGGCCTGGATTACGAACGCGCCGTGCTCGCCGCCGGTCCCACGGGCATCATGCAGGCCTGCCTGGATGTGGTGCTGCCCTATGTCCATGACCGCAAGCAGTTCGGCAAGGCAATCGGCGAGTTCCAGCTGATGCAGGGCAAGATCGCCGACATGTACACGGTGATGAACGCGGCCAAATCCTATGTCTATACTGTCGCGAAAGCCTGCGACGCCGGGAAGACCACGCGCAAGGATGCGGCCGGCGCCATCCTCTACGCCGCGGAGAAGGCAACATGGATGGCGCTGGAAGCGATCCAATGCCTGGGCGGTAATGGCTATATCAACGACTACCCGACCGGCCGCCTACTGCGCGATGCGAAGCTCTATGAGATCGGCGCTGGCACCAGCGAGATCCGCCGTATGCTGATCGGCCGTGAACTCTTCGCCGAAACGGCCTGAGGCCCGCGCTTCCCGCAGTGACGGGCAAAGGCTCGCCCGAACAGGGCGGGGTAGAGGACGGTGCCGGGCCGTGCGTCAGGAGGCGATTTGGGCCATGGACGCCCGCCTTAGCCGCAGTTCGGGGAATGCCCTCGCCAGGGCTATGCAGGCGGGGCTGGCAACGCAGCCTTCCAGAAGCGGCGCTTCAGGCCAACGCGCGAATTACTCTGCAAATAGGAGAGAAATGGTCGGAGCGGCGGGATTCGAACCCACGACCCCCAGTCCCCCAGACTGATGCGCTACCAGGCTGCGCTACGCTCCGACGTGGCGGGGTCTAGCACCCACCCGCCGGGTCCTCAACCCCGATTGGTGCCGCTTTCTCACCGCAATGCGGTAAGCGCCTTCAGGGCGGCGGCGATGGACTCCAACTCATCCAGGCAAGCGCGTAGCTCCGAGCCCTCCGCGGGGAGCTCGGAGATCGCGGATTCATCGCCCTCCCCCGCAGCCTCGACGCCTTCCAACCCGCCCTCGCGTAGCAGTCGCTGCACGCCCTTGATCGTGTAGCCCTGGGTATAGAGCAGGTCGCCGATGCGCCGGAGGAGGGTGATGTCTTCCGGCCGGTAATAGCGGCGGCCACCGCCCCGCTTCAAAGGCTTCAACTGGGGGAACTTGGTCTCCCAGAAGCGCAGCACATGCTGCGGAATATGCAGGTCCTCCGCCACCTCGCTGATCGTGCGGAAGGCATTCGGGGACTTGCGGCGAGTCGCGGCCTCGGGGCCACCCTCCTCGCTGATGCCGGAGGGCGGATTCGGTGTGATGTCGCCAAGCACGGTCATGCCGCTCATCGCGCTCCTGCTCAGTCCTCGCCCCGTGGCGGCGTCTCGCCGTTGATGCGGGCCTTCAGCACCTGGCTGGCGCGGAAGGAGAGGACACGGCGCGGGGTGATCGGTACCTCCACGCCTGTCTTGGGGTTGCGCCCGATCCGCTGGGCTTTCTGCCGTACGGCGAAGGTGCCGAAAGCCGACAGCTTCACCGCCTCCCCGCTCTCCAGTGTGGAGGAGATGCGGTTCAGCACGTCCTCGAGCAGCGCCGCGCTCTCATTCCGGGAGAGGCCGACCTGCATATAGATTGCCTCAGCCAGCTGAGCGCGGGTGATGGTGTTCACGCGGCCATGCCCCCTCTCGCCGTTGGGGGGGATTGGACCGCCGGGGATGGGGGTGCGTCAATCGACTCGGCAGCGAAGTGTGGACTCCGGCACGCAGTGTTGCCGAAATGTCGAGGTGAGTCGGAGCGGGTAGAACGGCACGTAAGGCTTTGGGTGAAGGTCGACCATGGATTAACGGGCGGAAGCGGGCTCACCGCCAGCCTCGTGATCCAAGCCGGACGCCCGCGGCTCCCGGCCCCGTCAATAAGGACGCAAAGCGGCGAGACAGATCATGCGGCCGGACAGGAAGCCCGAAGATGCCTCAGAAGCGCGCCAGCGTCGCGCCCCAGGTCAGCCCGCCGCCGATGGCCTCCATGAGCACGAGGTCGCCAGGCCGGATCCGCCCGTCCCGCACGGCCTCGGCAAGCGCCAGGGGGATGGAGGCGGCGGAGGTGTTGGCGTGGCGGTCCACGGTCACCACCACGCGCTCCTGCGGCAGGCCGAGCTTGCGGCCCATGGCATCAATGATCCGCAGATTCGCCTGGTGCGGGACCAGCCACTGCACATCGGATTTGGCGAGGTTATTGGCGGCCAGGGCCTCATCCACCGCGGAGGCGAGCTTGGACACGGCGTGGCGGAACACCTCCCGCCCCGCCATGCGGACCAGGCCACCCTCGACCTGCAGGATGTCGCCATGGCGGCCATCGGAATGCAGATGGCTGGAGAGGATGCCGCGATCGGTCGAGTCGTCGTCGGCGCGCATCAGGACCGCTCCGGCGCCGTCCCCGAACAGCACGCAGGTGCTGCGGTCGGTCCAGTCCAGGATGCGGGTGAAGGCCTCGGCGCCGATCACCAGCGCGCTGCGGCACTGGCCGGCGCGGATCATCGCGTCGGCCACGCCCAGGGCATAGATGAAGCCGGTGCAGGCGGCCGAGATGTCGAAGGAGAAGCCCTGCCGGATGCCGAGCTTCTCCTGCACGCGTGTCGCGGTGGAGGGGAAGGCCGAGTCAGGCGTCGCGGTCGCCAGAATGATGGCGTCCACCTCCGACGCATCGGCACCGGCCTGGGCCAAGGCCTCGCGCGCTGCGGCAGCGCCCATGTCGGCGGTCGTTTCGCCGGGCGCGGCCATATGCCGGCGGCGGATGCCGGTGCGCTCGCTGATCCAGGCATCGGAGGTGTCGAGGCGGAACTCGGCCGCGAGCTCGTCATTGGTCAGGCTGCGCGCAGGCAGGTAGCCGCCCGTGCCGACGATTACGGAACGGGTCATCAGTCGGCCACGACTTGCTGCTTCTGGCCCAGCAGGGCGACGCCGTTGCGGATGCGGTCGTTGAAGCCGTGAGTCACCATGTCCATCGCCACATCCACGGCATGGGCGAAGCCGAGCGCGTCGGTGCCGCCATGGCTTTTCACCACCACGCCATTGAGTCCAATCAGAACTGCGCCGTTGTAGCGGCGCGGGTCCATCCACTGGCGCAGCCGGTCCAGCGCCGGGCG
>DATCMG010000336.1:0-7022 GCA_036563555.1 Roseomonas sp.
CGGGCGACGGAGAGGATGAGGGAGAAGGGACTGGCGCGGTCCTGCACCACCAGGTCGAAATCGCGCGTGGCGGGGTGGAGCACGCCGGGATAGGTGCGCACGGGGCGGATACTGGCCAAAAGGTCGGGCTGCTTGCGGAAGAAGGCCGAGGGGGCGTCCATCGCCTTCCCGCCCCTTCTCGGGGTAGAGCGGCGCATGGCCGATGCCCCCGCCCTGCTGGATGCCGCCCGCGCCCATTTCGCCTCGGGCGCCACCCGTCCCCTGGCCGCCCGCCATGCCGCGCTCATGGCGCTGCGGGACGGGCTGGAGGCGATGGAGCCCGAGCTTCTCGCCGCCCTGCAGGCCGATCTCGGCAAGTCGGAGTTCGAGGCCTGGACCTCCGAGATCCTGCTCGTCCGCCAGGAGATCGCCCTGGTCCTGAAGCGGATGCCCCGCTGGGCGGCGGAGCGGCGCGTGGGCGGCCGCTGGTTCCACCTTCCCGGCCGTGCCGCGCTGCGGATGGAGCCGCGCGGGGCGGTGCTGATCCTTGGCCCCTGGAACTACCCCGTGCAGCTCTGCCTGCTGCCCTTGGTCAGCGCGATCGCGGCCGGCAATGCGGTGGTGCTCAAGCCTTCAGAGGTCGCGCCGCAGACGGCGGCGGCCCTGGCGCGCCTGGCCACCTTCTGCTTCGCCCCCGGCCATGTCCAGGTCGCGCAGGGCGGCCCCGGCCTCGCCGCCGCGCTGACTGCCAAGCCCTTCGACCACATTTTCTTCACCGGCGGCACCGAGACGGGCCGCAAGGTGGCCGAGGCCGCCGCGCGCAATCTGGCCACCACCACGCTGGAGCTGGGCGGCGCCAATCCTTGCATCGTGGAGGACAGCGCCGAGGTGGTGGCGACGGCCCGGCGCATCGCCTGGTCGAAGTTCCTCAATGCCGGCCAGACCTGCCTCGCCCCCAACCACCTGCTGGTGCAGGAGAGCCGGGCCGAGGCGCTGATCGCAGCCCTGCGCGACACGCTGGGCCGCTTCTACGGCCCCGATGGGCGCGGGATGCAGCGCGTGGTGAATGCCCGGCACCTCTCGCGGCTGAAATCGGTGCTGGCACGTGGCCGCATCGTCCATGGGGGGGCGGTGGACGAGAATGCGCTGCACATCCAGCCGACCCTGCTGCTGGATCCCGACCCGGCGCTTCTGCGCGAGGAGATTTTCGGCCCCATCCTGCCGATCGTGACCTGGCGCGACCGCACCGAGCTTCTCGCGGGCCTGTCCGGCCTGCCGCAGCCACTGGCCCTCTATGTCCATACGCGCGACCGAGACTTCGCCGAGCAGGTGGCCGGGGCGCTGCCCTCGGGGGGCTTCTGCGTGAATGAGGGCCTTGTCCACTGCACCGTGCCCGACCTGCCCTTCGGCGGCGTCGGCCCCAGCGGCCAGGGGCGGTATCACGGGCAGGCGGGGTTCGAGGCTTTCTCCAACGCCCGTGCCCTTTTCCGCCAGCCGGCGGGGATCGACCCCTCGTTGCGCTACCCGCCTTACAAGGCGCCACTCTCGATCATTAAGCGGCTGATGGGATGAGCAACAGCTTCGATGCCATCGTGCTGGGCGCCGGCGCGGCGGGGATGATGTGCGCCTTCGTGGCGGGCCGGCGTGGCAGGCGTGTCCTGCTGCTGGACCATGCCGACCAGCCCGGCGCGAAGATCCTCATCTCCGGCGGCGGACGCTGCAACTTCACCAATACAGGCACGGAGCCCGGGCGCTTCTTCTCGGCCAATCCGCATTTCGCGCGGTCCGCGCTGTCCCGCTACACGCAGCACGACTTCATCGCGCTCGTTGAAAAGCACCGCATCGCCTATCACGAGAAGACCCTCGGCCAGCTCTTCTGCGACGGCTCGGCACGTTCCATCACCGGGATGCTGCTGGATGAATGCGAGGCGGCCGGCGTGGATCTCCGCCTGCGCCACCGCATCCTGGACGTGACCCGCGCCGAGGCCTTCCGGGTGGAGACGGATCGCGGCACCTTCACCGCCCCCGCGCTGGTGCTGGCCACGGGCGGCCTTTCCATCCCGAAGATGGGGGCGACGGGCCTCTCCCTCGACATCGCCCGCCGCTTCGGCCTTCCTGTGCTGGAGGTGCGGCCCGGCCTGGTGCCGCTGACCTTCGGGGAGGCGGACCTGGCGTTGATGCGCCCCATCTCCGGCGTTTCGCTGCCAGTGGAGGCGCGGGCGGGCAAGGCGCGGTTTCGGGAGGCGATGCTCTTCACCCATCGCGGTCTTTCCGGCCCGGCCATCCTGCAGATCTCGACGCCATGGCGGGCAGGGGAGCCAGTCACGCTCGACCTCCTGCCGGATGTGGAGGCGAGCGCCTGGCTGCTGGCGCGCAAGGAGGAGCGGCCGCGGGCGGCGCTCCACACCGTGCTGGCCGAAAGGCTGCCTCAACGGCTGGCTGCCGCCCTTGGCACCACGCGGCTCGCGCAGCACACCCGCCCGATCGGGGAATTGGGCAACAAGGCGCTGAACGCCGTTGCGGCGATGTTGAAGGGCATGACCCTGACGCCCAGCGGCACCGAAGGCTACGCCAAGGCCGAGGTGATGGCGGGCGGCATCGACACCGGCGCCCTCTCCTCCCAGACCATGGCGGCGACGGAGGTGCCGGGGCTGCATGTCATCGGTGAGGCGGTGGATGTGACGGGCTGGCTCGGCGGCTACAATTTCCAATGGGCTTGGTCATCCGGCTGGTGCGCGGGACAGTCTGTCTGACCGGGCCGTGTGATTCCTCTGATGGAACGCCTATATCCCCGCCCGCCATGCTGCGACTGACCGAAATCAAGCTTTCCCTGGACCACGCCGACGACGCGTTGCGCGACGCCGTGCTCGCCCGCCTGGGCGTCGCGCCGGAGGAGGTGTTGGATATCACTGTGTTCCGCCGCGGCTATGATGCCCGCCGCCGGGGTGCCATCGCCCTCATCTACACATTGGACGTCGCGCTGCGGGACGAGGCCGGGGTGCTGGCGCGCCTGGGCGGCAGCGCCCGCCATGTCGCGCCCACGCCCGAGACGGCCTATCGCCTGCCTGGCGCGCCACCTGCGCCGCCACGCCTGCGGCCTGTGGTCGTCGGCGCCGGCCCTTGCGGTCTCTTCGCCATGCTGATCCTGGCGCAGATGGGCCTGCGCCCGATCCTGCTGGAGCGCGGCAAGGTGGTGCGCCAGCGCACGCAGGACACCTGGGGCCTGTGGCGCCGATCGGTGCTGACGCCGGAATCCAACGTGCAGTTCGGCGAGGGCGGGGCCGGCACCTTCTCGGACGGCAAGCTCTGGAGCGGCATCGGCGACAACGCGAACCGTATCCGGAAGGTGCTGGAGGAGTTCGTGAAGGCCGGTGCGCCGGAGGAGATTCTCTATGTCTCCAAGCCGCATATCGGCACCTTCCGCCTCGTCTCGATGGTCGAGCACATGCGCGCCCATATCGAATCGCTCGGCGGCGAATACCGCTTCGGGACGCGGGTGGAGGATGTGGCTCTCGGCCCCGATCGCGCCATGCGCGGGTTGCACCTGTCGGACGGCTCCTTCCTGGAGGCGGATCATGTGGTGCTCGCGGTCGGCCACTCCGCGCGCGATACCTTCACCATGCTGCATGAGCGCGGCGTGTTCATGGAGGCGAAGCCCTTCTCCATCGGCGTGCGGATCGAGCATCCGCAGGGGCTGATCGACCGCTGCCGCTTCGGCCCGCAGGCCGGGCATCCGATCCTCGGCGCCGCCGACTACAAGCTGGTGCATCACTGCAAGACGGAAGCGGCCGAGGGACGCGCCGTCTATTCCTTCTGCATGTGCCCGGGCGGCACGGTGGTCGCGGCGGCCTCCGAGCCCGGCCGGCTCGTGACCAACGGGATGAGCCAGTATTCGCGCAACGAGCGCAACGCGAATGCCGGGATCGTGGTGAGCATCACGCCCGAGCGCGACTATCCCGGCTCCCCGCTCGCCGGCATTGAGTTCCAGCGGCATTGGGAGGAGCGCGCCTTCGTCGCGGGCGGCGGCGACTACCGGGCGCCTGCGCAGCGCGTGGAGGACTTCCTGGCCGGGCGGCCCTCCACCGTGCTGGGGGAGGTCGTCCCCTCCTACCGTCCCGGCGTCACGCCGACCGACCTGGCGCAATGCCTGCCCGACTTCGCCGTGGCCGCGATCCGCGAGGCGCTGCTGGCCTTCGACCGGCAGATCAAGGGCTTTGCCATGGGCGACGCGGTCATGACGGGGGTGGAGACGCGCACCTCCTCCCCGCTCCGCATCCGGCGGGACGAAACGGGGCAGAGCCTCAACACCCCCGGCCTCTTCCCGGCGGGTGAGGGCGCGGGCTATGCGGGCGGCATCCTCTCCGCCGGCGTGGACGGCATCCGCGCGGCGGAGGCGGTTGCGGCCAGCCTTTTGGCGGGCGTGCTGGCGGCCTGAAGCCGCCCTGGAAGGATATTCGCGTGGCGCAGCAACTCGAATTCGCGTTGGACAGCTTCGGCGATGTCACCGAAGGGCCTGACGGCAAGCTCCTGCCGCATGCCCAGGTCATCCGGAACCTCGTTGAGGAAGCGGTACTCGCGGATCGGCTCGGCATCGACTTCTTCGGGATCGGGGAGCACCACCGCGAGGATTTCGCCATCTCCTCGCCCGAGGTCGTGCTGGCCGCAATCGCGGCGCGCACCAGCCGCATCCGGCTGGGCACGGCCGTGACGGTGCTCAGCTCGGACGACCCGATCCGCGTGTTCCAGCGCTTCTCGACGCTCGGCGCCGTCTCGAACGGGCGCGCCGAGGTGATCCTGGGGCGTGGTTCCTTCACCGAATCCTTCCCCCTCTTCGGCTTCGACCTGAACGACTACGAGACGCTGTTCGAGGAGAAGCTTGACCTCTTCGCCGCGGTGCGAACGGGCCAGCCCGTGACCTGGCAGGGCAGCACGCGCGCGCCCCTGAAGGACCAGCGTGTCTTTCCGCCGGTGGAGAACGGCGAGCTGAAGGCCTGGATCGGCGTCGGCGGCAGCCCGCAATCCGTCATCCGCGCGGCGCGCTACGGCATGCCGCTAATGCTCGCCATCATCGGCGGGGATCCGAACCGCTTCCGGCCTTATGTCGATCTTTTCCACCAAGCCCTGCAGAAGCTCGGCCAGCCCATGCAGCCCATCGGCGTCCATTCCCATGGCTATGTCGCCGAGACGGATGAGCAGGCGCGGGAGGAGCTTTGGCCGCACTGGAAGCGCTCCCGCGACCAGATCGGCGGGGAGCGTGGCTGGCCGCCCGCGAAGCGGGTGGATTTCGAGCGGAAGATCGAGGGGGGCTCCCTCTATCTCGGCGCACCGGAGACCGTGGCCCGCAAGATCGCGGGGACGGCCAAAGCGCTGGATCTTTCGCGCTTCGAAATGAAATACAGCGCGGGATCGCTGCCGCATGAGAAGATGATGCGCAGCATCGAGCTTTATGGGGGCAAGGTCATCCCACTCGTCCGCGACATGCTGGGCTGACGGCAGGTCCGGAACCAACCTGACGGGATCGCGTTGCGCTTCCGTCATGGCCGACGATCCGCTCGCCCCTTATCGCGCCAGGCGCGACTTCAGCAGCAGCCCCGAGCCGAAGGGCTTGGCCTCGAAGCGACGCAAGGCGAAGGCGCTGTCCTTCGTCGTGCAGAAGCACGACGCGACGCGGCTGCATTACGACTTCCGGTTGGAACTGGGCGGCGTCCTGAAATCCTGGGCCGTCACGCGCGGCCCCAGCCTCGATCCCGCCGAGAAGCGCCTGGCCGTGGAGGTGGAGGATCACCCGGTGGAGTATGGCGGCTTCGAGGGCACGATTGCCGGGGGCTATGGGGCGGGCACGGTCATGCTGTGGGACCGTGGCACCTGGGAGCCGGCATCCGAGGATCCCGCCGCCGATCTGGAGAAGGGCCGCCTGAGCTTCACTCTGCAGGGGGAGCGCCTGCGCGGCGCCTGGCATCTGGTCCGGATGCGCCCGCGCGGGCGCGAGACGAAGCATAACTGGCTGCTCATCAAGGATGAGGACGAGGAGGCGCGTCCGGGTGACGGCGACGCGCTGCTGGCGGAATTCGACAACTCCGTCACCAGCGGCCGCGACATGGATGCGATCGCCGGCAAGCCGGCGGGCAAGGCTGCCGCGCCCAGGAAGCGCACGGCGCCAAAGAAAGCCGAACCGGCCGGGCCTGCCTCGCCGAAGCGCGCCGCCTCCTCTCCCCCTGCGGTGGTCGCGGGCGTCACTCTGTCGCATCCGGACAAGCTCTATTGGCCGGAGGACGGCATTACCAAGCGCGACCTGGCCGAATACATGGAAGCCGTGGCGCCCCGCCTGCTGCCCTGGATCGCCGGGCGCCCGCTTTCCCTGTTGCGTGCGCCGGACGGGATCGGGGGCGACCGCTTTTTCCAGCGCCATGCGGGCCGTGGGACCTCGGCGCTGATCACCCAGGTGAAGCCGCGCGGGGAGAAATCGCCCCTGCTGCAGGTGGACCGGATGGAGGCGCTGGTCGCGCTGGCGCAATCCGGCACGCTGGAAATCCACCCCTGGCCGGCGCGCAGCGAGACGGTCACGCGCCCGGACCGGATGATTCTTGACCTCGATCCGGCGGAGGACCTGCCCTTCGCGGCGGTGGTGGATGCGGCGCTGGTGCTGCGGGAGATGGTCTCGGCCATGGGGCTGGTCCCCTTCTGCAAGACCACCGGAGGCAAGGGCCTGCACATCGTCATCCCCGTCGCCGGCGCCACATGGAAGAGCCTGCACGACACCGCCGCCAGGATGAGTGAGGCACTGGAGAGCGAAGCGCCGGACCGCTTCACCACGAATAACTCGAAGGCCGTGCGTGGCGGCCGCATTTTCCTGGATTACCAGCGCAATGCCCGCGGCGCCTCGGCCGTGGCGCCCTGGTCACCGCGCGCACGGCCCGGCGCCACCGTGTCGATGCCGCTGGATTGGTCGGAGGTGACGAAGGCGCTGGATCCGAAGGCGTTCACCCTTCACACGGCGCCGGCCCGGTTGAAGGAGGCGGATCCCTGGGCGGGGTTCGATGTGG
>DATCMG010000370.1:0-5803 GCA_036563555.1 Roseomonas sp.
GTCGCCGCCGCCGCCCGGCGCGAAGGGCACGAGCAGCCGCACCGGCCGCTCCGGGAAGCCCTGCGCGTGCAGGGCGGGCGCCACGAGCAGCGCCCCCGCGCCGCCCAACAGCCCGCGCCGCGCCACACGCCCCCCGAAAGCGGCGTGACCCTGGGATGCATTGTCCATTGTTTCGTCTCCTCCCTCGCGCCCGCCTCAGACCGGATAGGCTTCGAGAAGCTCTACCGGATCGCCATAGGTTTCTGCCATGGCGCGCACAGCCGGGTCGCGCAGCGAGAGGAGGTAGCCGTCCTCCACCAGGGCACGGTTCCCCGCCATCACCGTGCTGTCATAGGTGACGAGGTCCATGTGGATGTGCGGCTCCTCCCAATTCGGCATGACGCGCCGCAGGTATTCGGAGGGCTGCAGCGCATTGATGCCGAAATGCAGCGCGCCCGGGGAGTTCGGGCCAGCCGGGTAGATATCGAATCGCGGCGCCTTCGGGTTGTGGCCGCAGCCCACCTCCTCCAGCGTGCCGCCGATGAGATAGTCGCGCATGACCTGCGCCTCCCAGCTCTCACCATGCACGGCGCATACCACGTCGTTACGGAACTCGACGCCGAGCGGCTCCTTGAAAGGCTCGTCGAAGCCCACCGCCCACTGTGGCCAGATGATGCCGCTCACGCCGATCTTCTCGTCGGGTTGCAGGCCCACCATGCTCGGCTCGAACAGGTTCGGCCCGTGGGTCGGGAGGTAGTGCACGTAGCAGCCATCCTCGTCCGCCACGTTGTGCCCGCGCCAGCGGTTGTGGCGGCGCAGGTGCTGCAGCATCTTCTCGGTGAAGGGCACGCGAAAATCGGTACCGCGCGGATCGGTGATCCGCAGCGTGAAGTCACCGGCCTCGGGGAACATCCTGCCGGTCGCGCGGATAATTTCGCCGAGCAGTTCGACCGGGAACTGCGCCTGCGGCGTGTGCAGCAGATCGAGGTCGCGGAAGAAGGTGATCTTCACCCAGCGCTGCCCCTTCTTGCGCCGCAGCCCGATGCAATAGGGATCAAGCACCGAGGCGAACCAAGTAGAGACGACGAAGGTCGCGCGCTCCAACAGCGCCTTGGCTTCCTCAGGCACGGTTACGTAGCGCGTGGAGTCCCCCATATAGGAGATGAAGGTGGCGCCCCGCCCGCGCGCGAGCCCCTGCACGGCCTGAACCACGCGCGGGTCCAGCAGCGGGTCGGTCAGCATCACCACATGGTCACCGGGGCGGATGGCCATCACCCGGCAGAAATTGTCCACGCCGCGCATGTAAGAGGCGGTGTCGGATACCGGATGCTGCAGCTTCCGCGGTAGGCCCCGGCGGGTGGAGGACGCCATGATGTCCTCTACCCGGTTGCTGAAGGCGGTCATGGCGTCTCCTCTCAATGCGGTCCGGTCTCAGAGGCGGAAGGCCTCCAGCGAGGCCGGGTGGAACAACTCCTCCGGCGCCAGGCGGCGGGAGGACAGGCCCTGGGCGTGATGCGCCTCCAGGAAGGCGTCGAGCACATGGCGGTTCGGTTCCAGCCCGTAGGACCAGAAATCGTCGCCCATCAGCGCGCGCGCGTGTTGCAGCCGCTCCTCCACGAAGGGCAGCGTGACCTTGGTGGCGGCGGTGTTGGAGAGCTTCGCGAGAGCGGCGGATTTCGCCTCCTCAAAGGCCTTGGCCAGTGCACCGGGGAGGTATCGGTGCCGCTCCGCCACATCCTTTCGCACGCCCAGCAGGTGCATGATCGGAAAGATCCGGTTCTTCCCATACCATTCCGATGCCGCCGCGACCGGATCGGCCCAGAGCCGCCCGACCTGCGGGTGCCCGCGGTCGAAGCAGGAGGGCGCGCGCGGACCGATTACCGCGTCGATGCTCCCATCCGCCAGGGCGGAGGAGATGGTGGCCCCCGCCGGCAGGCTCTCCAGCCGCACATCCGGCGGCAACTTCAGCGCGATCTTCTCCTCGCGCCCGGGATGTTCGTAGCCTCCGCGAACCCAGGTGATGTCGGACGGCCGCACGCCATATTCCTCAAGGATGGCGCGAACCCAGACATTCGCCGTGAGCTGGTATTCCGGTACGCCGACGCGCCGGCCCTTCAGGTCCTCCGGACGCGTGATGCCGCGATCGGTGCGGATATAGACGGAGGTGTGGCGGAAGGCGCGGGAGGGAAAAACGGGGATGCCGATATAGGGGCAGTCGCCGTTCGCCGTCTTCACGGTGAAGGAGGAGAGCGACAGCTCGCAGATATCGAAATCCGCGTATTTGAACGCGCGGAAAAAAATTTCCTCCGGATCAAGGATGGAGAAGACCGGATCGACGCCGTCGATGCGGACGGTACCATCCACCAGCGGGCGGATGCGGTCGTAATCGCCGATGGCGAGGGAGAGGCGAAGGCTGGACAAGCGGGGGCTCCTGCTACGGCCGGGACGCGCTGGCGGCCGCGGCAAGGATCGCCACAAGATCATTCTCCGCCGCCGCGGCCGACTCATAACGGGGCTGGGTGGTGACAAAGGGCGAGGGCGCGTCGTGTGGGTTGTAGATTTCCAGATAGTAGCGGCCGCTGCGCTCGTCGCGAACGGGCTCGATGCGGATCAGGGGCATGGTCCCCTCCCTATTCAGGCTTGATGCCGGCGGCGCGGATGATCTCGCCGTTGCGTGCCTGCTCCACTTCCATCAGACGGGCGAAATCGGCGGTTCCCTCCTCGATCGGGGTGCAGCCGATGGCGGCCAGGCGTTGCACGATTTCGGGTTCCCGCAGGGCAGCCAGCGTGGCGCCGTGCACTGCGGCCACCTTCGCGGCGGGGAGGCCACGCGGGCCCCAGATGGCAGTCCAGCCCTCAAACAGCATTTCGGGGTAGCCCAATTCCACCATGGTCGGCGCGTCCGGCAGGATGTCGAGCCGGCGTGGTGACGTGACGGCAAAGGCGCGAAGCTGTCCACCCTGGATCAACGGCTGCACGGCACCGAGCGGCGCGAACATCAGCGCGACCGCGCCAGAGATAACGTCGTTCACCGCCGGGCCGGAACCGCGATAGGCAACGATGGTCGGCTCCACCCCCAGCTTCTGTCCCAGCGCCGCCGCGCCGAGTTGCCCGACCGAACCCAGGGTCGAGCCGGCGAAGCTGAAGCGTGCTGAGTCGCGCTTCACGGCATCAAGCAGAGCGCGCGCGTCGGTCTCCTGAATATTTCGCGCCCCGCCCACCAGCACATAAGGAATGCTTACCGTGCGGATGATCGGGGTGAAGTCCGTGATCGCGTCGAAGGGTACGCCACGCTGCACGAATTTGAGAACGAGATGAACCTCGTTCGAATAGAGCAGCGTCAGCCCATCGGGTGCGGATCGCGCCACCTCGTGTGCACCGATCGCGCCATTGGCGCCGGAGCGGTTCTCGATCACCCAGCTCTGGTTCAGCGCCTCGGCGATACGGCCGGAGAGCAGCCTTGCCGTCACGTCCGTGGTGCCGCCGGGGGCATAGGGCACGACCAGCCGCGCGGTGGTGCGCCCGGCCTGCGCGCGCCCCTGGGCGGGCAGGCCGACCGCGGCGGCAAGGCCGATTGCGGCGCGGCGCGTCAGTCCTGGATGGTTCATCCTCATCTCTCCCGATCCGTCGGCCCGGTTCATGCCGGGCCTTGATGCTTCAGCGCCACGTCGCGCCCGCTGCGCGCGGATTCCAACAGGGCCAGGCAGATCTCCGCCGTGGCCAGCCCCCATTCACCGGAATGCAACGGCGCCACTCCGCGCGTGACGGCCGCATGCAGCTCGTCGATCACCTCTGCCCGGGGCACATCGGGCGGTGGCAGCGGCTCGAAGCGCCGCGCCTCGTCGCCATAGATCATCACGCCGCGTGGCGTCGGGCGCAAATCCGCCCGCTCGCAGGAGGCAATGACCAGGCCGAAATGATTATAGCCAGGCGGCGGCGGAGCGCGGCAGGCCTCGACCGCGCCGCTGCCCGTGCCATAGGCCCGCTTTTCCTTGAGTGCCGCTTCCTCGGCGCGGGAGGAAATGCCACGCAGCGCGGCCCTTGCCGTTCCATAGGCCTCCGGGTCGCGCGGCATGCCCATTTCGCCCGTCCAGTCCTGGAACTCGTCCGTATCGAAATGGCCATGACCGTTATAGGTGAGCGCGGCGGAGAGCCCGTCTCCGAAATCGAGCAGCGCGTTATAGGCGCCCTCTGTCCCCCGCGCCGGATCCCACACCGAGGTCGCGGCCCGAATCGCACGCGCCGGCCGCCCGGCGAGGAGGCGCACCACTTCCACCTGATGCGGCGCCTGCGAGAAAATGGCGCCACCACCCTGCGCTGTATCCAGCTCCTCCGGACGGCGCGGGCGGTAGAGGTAGTCCGTGAAGTTCAGCGCCGTGATCATCCGCACCGCGCCGAAATCGCCGGAGCGAATCATTTCCCTGGTTCGGAGATAGGGCGCATCGAAGGAATGGCTGTGGCCGACGAGGAGGTGCACGCCCCCTTCCCTCGCGGCCGCGACCATCGCGAGGCAGTCCTCCACCGCCAGCGCCATCGGCTTCTCGACCAGCACGTGCTTCCCGGCCGCCGCGGCGGCACGCACATGCGCGACATGGAACTGATGCGGCGTCGCGATATAGACCGCATCCAGCTCCGGATCGGCGCAGAGCGCCTCGACGCTGTCATAGGCCCGGGCGCTGAAATCCTCCGCGAAGCGGGCGCGCGCCTCAGGTCGCGGGTCCGCCGCCGCCGCCATCACCAGGCGCGGATCCCGCGCCAGGGTGGGCAGCATCAGCATGAAGGCCCGCCCGAGCCCCGCCACGCCGAGCCGGATACGCTCCGCGGCCACCCTTACAGGTCCAGCACGAGGGTACCGGTGGCGCGGGAGACGCAGATCATCAGCGCGTCCCGCCGCTCGGCCGGGGTCAGGACCATGTCACGATGGTCCACCTCCCCTTCGAGGTAGCGCGTGCGGCAGGTGCCGCAGGTGCCGCTCTCGCAGGAGGAGGGCAGCTTCCGGCCATGGGCGCGCAACACTTCCAGTATGGTGGTGCCGACCGGCACCTCCAGCTCGTCGCCACCCCGGCCCATCTTCACGGCGAAGGGCTTGTCATCCGCGCGGGGGCGGACGAGGTCGGAGCCGAAATCCTCGAAATGTACGGCCTTCTCCGGCCAATGGCCGGTCATGTCACGGACCGCGTCCATCAGCGGGCGCGGGCCGCAGCAATATATGTGCGCCCGCGTGGGCTCCTCGAAGACCGGCCAGAGGTCATAGGCTCTGGCCGGATCGCCCTCGTCATGATGGATCACCACCGCATTGCCACCTGCAAAGGCCGGGTCGGCGAGTTCGGGAAGAAAGGCCGTCCCTGCCGCCGCGCGGGTGAGATAGAAAAGGCGGAAGGGCTTGTTTCCCTCGGTCCTGAGAAAGCGGATCATCGCAAGGATCGGGGTAATCCCGATGCCGCCGGCAACGAAGATGTATTCCTGGGCACGCAGATCCAGCTCGAAGAGGTTACGAGGCTCCGAAACCTCCAGCATGGCGCCCGGCTGGGTGCTGTCGATCAGCCCGACCGATCCGCCCCGCCCCGACTCCTCGCGCTTCACCGCGATCACATATCGATCCCGCTCATGCGGATCGTTGCAGAGGGAATAGTTGCGCATGGCCCCGGAGGGCACGCGCACGGAGAGATGGGAGCCCGGGGTGAAGGGCGGCAGGGCCTCGCCTGCGGGATGGCGCAACTCGAAGAGCTGGATGCCGTCCGCGGCGGGCTCGGCGCGCGTAACGGACAGGCTCATCAGCGTGGCCTCCGCGTCGGGCGCATCGAGCATCGGGTTCGCCTCCTCC
>DATCMG010000380.1:0-6072 GCA_036563555.1 Roseomonas sp.
CAGCGCGCTGCCCCGGCCGGAGAGGGAGGGGTTCGTCATGAAATACTCATGCGCCGAAAGCGGCTGCGCACCGGGCCCGACACGGCGATAGCCGCCATCCGGATACAGTTCCCAGGACTGGTCGCGGTCCTTCAGGTTCACCACCATGATCTGGTCCAGCACCTGGGCGTGCACGGTCGGGTTCTCCACCGGCACCATCGTCTCCACCCGCCAGTCCATGTTGCGCGCCATCCAGTCGGCGCTGCTGATGAAGACGCGGGCGCGGCGGCTGGGCAGGCGGTGGCCGTTGGCGAAGACGCAGATGCGCGAATGCTCGAGGAAGCGGCCAACGATGGACTTCACCCGGATATTCTCGGACAGGCCCTGCACGCCGGGGCGCAGGCAGCAGATGCCGCGCACGATGCAGTCGATCCTCACCCCCGCCGCGCTCGCGCGGTACAGCGCGTCGATCAGCGCTTCGTCCACCAGGGAATTCAGCTTCAGCCAGATGCCCGCCGGGCGGCCTTCGCGCGCATTCACGATTTCCTGCTCGATCAACCCCATCAACGTCGGGCGCAGGGTGAGCGGCGCGAAGGCGAGGCTTTCCATCGTCTCGGGACGCGCATAGCCCGTCATGTAGTTGAACAGCCGCGCGGCGTCGCGCGTCAGCCCGGGATCGGCGGTGAAGAAGGAAAGGTCGGTGTAGATGCGCGCGGTGACGGGATGGTAGTTGCCCGTGCCGAAATGCGCGTAGGAACGCAGCCCGCCCGCCTCGCGCCGCACGACGAGCGACACCTTCGCGTGGGTCTTGAGGTCCACGAAGCCATAGACGACCTGCACGCCCGCCGCCTCCAGCTCGCGCGCAAGGGCGATGTTGCGCTCCTCGTCGAAACGGGCCTTCAGCTCCACCGTCGCGGTGACGGATTTGCCGCTATCCGCGGCCTCGATCAGGGCGCGGGCGATCGGGCTGTCGCGGGAGGTGCGGTAGAGCGTCTGCTTGATCGCGATCACGGCCGGGTCGCGCGCCGCCTGGCGGAGGAACTGCACCACCACGTCGAAGGATTCGTAGGGGTGGTGGACGATGATGTCCTTCGTCCGGATCGCCGCGAAGCAGTCGCCGCCGAAATCGAGGATGCGCTCGGGGAAGCGCGGCGTGTAGGGCTTGAAAAGAAGGTCGGGCCGGTCGTCGAGGATGAGCTGCGTCAGGTCCGACAGGCCGAGAAGCCCGTCGAGCGCGAAGATCTCCGCCCGCGGCGCGTCCAGCTCCTCCGCCACCAGGTCCACCATGTCGGAAGGCATGTCGGCGGTGATGGAGAGACGGATGGCGCGGCCACGGCGGCGGCGCTTCAGCGCGCTTTCATAGGAGCGGACGAGATCCTCGGCCTCCTCCTCGAACTCCACATCGGTGTCGCGGATCAGGCGGAACAGCCCGCGCTCGGCCAGGATGAAACCGGGGAAGAGGCGCTTGAGGTTGAGGAGGATCACCTCCTCCAGCAGCACGAAGCGCGCCGGCTCCCGCGTACCATCCGCGCGCGGGCTCCCCGTGCCGGGCAGGCGGATGAAGCGGTCTAGTTGCGGCGGCAGGGGCAGGATCGCGCGCATCGTGCCGCCATCCTCCTCCCGCACCAGCTTCATGATGAGGCAGAGGGCGAGGTTCGCGAGGAAGGGAAAGGGATGCGCCGGATCGACCGCCAGTGGCGTCAGCACCGGGAAGATCCGCTCCATGAACCAGTTCGAGAGCCATTCCCGGTCGGCCTCGGACAATTCCGGCGGATCGCTGACGCGGATCCCGGCCTCGGCGAGTTGGCCGCGCAGGTCGAGCCATCCTTGCTGCTGGCAGGCAATAAGGCGGCCGGCACGCTCATGGATGGCGGCGAGTTGCTGGGAGGGGGTGAGGCCGTCCGGCGAGACCGCGGCGATGGCTGCCCGCTCCTGCCCCATCAGCCCGGCGACGCGCACCGAGTAGAATTCATCGAGGTTGGAGGAGGAGATGGCGATGAAGCGCAGCCGCTCCAGCAACGGGTGGGCGGGGTTGGCCGCCTCCTCCAGCACGCGCTCGTTGAAGGCGAGCCAGGAGAGCTCGCGGTTGATGAAGCGGGCGGGGTCGCTGAAGACGAGGCCGGGCGTGGGCGGCGCCTCCCTGGGAGCCTCCTTGGGCGCGGCCAGGGCGGGGGTGGGGCGGAGGGCGGGCCGCGGCTCGGCGCGTGCGCCCCGCGCCGCGGTGGCCCTCGGGGCCTCCGGTTTCGGGATCTCGGCCTTTGCGGTGTCGGTGTTGGCGTCCATGGTCCGAGGCTACAGCAGGGTGCCCATGGAAGCGGAGGGCAAGCTGGGAGTTGCCACGGAATCGTCACCGAAACCGTCCCAACCCTCCTCGGGCGCCCCCTCGCCGCTTCCATCGATCAGCCCGGCAAGGGAGGCACGGGCGAGGGCGCGGGTGACGCCGCCCCCATCGGCCAGCGCGGCCCGGTCCAGCCGGGCGGCGGCCTCGGCCAGCACCGCGGCCTCGCGCGGCAGGCGGGCCAGCAGCCAGTCCTGGATGGCGGGCTCCACCCGGAGCTGCCGGCGCTCGAAATGACGGGCCAGCAGGGCACGCAGCAGGCCATCGGTGGGCTGGGCCAGGGGGGCGGCCGCGGTGGCGCGCAGGCGGCTGGCCAGGTCCGGCAGCCGCGCCTCCCAGCGCGAGGGTGGCTCGCGCCCGGCCATCAGCAGCAGGTGGCCCCCGGCCGCGCAGGCATTGATCAGGTGGAAAAGGGCCGGCTCCTCCGCCGCGCAGTCGGCATCGTCCAGCGCGGTGGGGGCACCTTCCGGCACGCCGCGCAGGGCGGGGCCGGACAGGCGCCGCAGGCCCAGGCGCCGGGCAGCCTGGGCGAGGAAGGCCGATTTCCCGCTGCCCTCCGGCCCATGCAGGGCCAGCCGCCCGGCCGGCCAGCTCGGCGGGTCGCCCAGCCAGGTGCGGGCCACAGCATTGGAGGAATCCGGGATCGGGTCGATCTCGATTTCGGCGCGCGGAAGCAGAGGCAGGGGAAGCTGTCGGGCCATGGCGGGTCAGCCCCCCGTCCGCGGGGGATCAAGGTAGAGCGGGCTTTCGAGATACCGGCGCAGCCAGTAGCGGGCCAGCACCCCGATGGCCGCCGCGATGGGCACCGCCAGCAGCACGCCGAGGAAGCCGAAGGCCACGCCGCCGGCGAAAAGGGCGAAGATCACCCAGACCGCGTGCAACTCCACCCGGTCCCCCAGCAGGCGGGGATAGATGATGTAGCCCTCCACGATCTGCCCGAGGAGGAAGACGCCCATCACCATCAGCACGTCCCGCCAGTTCCCGAACTGGCCGATCGCCAGCACGGTGGCCGTGGCCATGCCGGTCATCGAACCGACATAGGGGATGAAGGTGAAGATCCCCGCCAGAAGCCCGACCAGAAGCCCCAATTCCAGCCCCACGGCCGAGAGGACGAGGGCGTAGTACACGGCCAGCAGCGCGCAGCAGATGAGCTGCCCGCGCAGCCAGGCCGAGAGCACCCGGTCCGTGTCATGGGCGAGCTGGCGCAGCACGGCGGCGTTGCGCCGGGGCAGCCAGGATTCGGCGCGCGCGATCAGGCGCGGCCAGTCGCGCAGCAGGTAGAAGCCGACGATCGGCGTGACCACCGCGAAGGTGAAGACGTTGAACAGGGCGTAGCCGCCCCCGATCAGCCGCGTGGCCGAGGTGCCGAGCCAGACCAGGATCGAGCCGAGCTGCGAGACCGCCAGGTCCTTCAACCGGGGATCGAGCACCATCGGCTGCATGGCCTTCTCGGCCGCGTCGAGGGCGTCCTGGAGCATGGTGCCGATGCGGGTGACATAGGCGGGCAGGCGCGTGAGCAGCACCCCGATCTGGGAGATCAGCAGGGGGTAGAGCAGCAGCAGCGCGATCAGCGCGAAGGCCAGCAGCCCGGCGACGAGCAGCCCGGCCCCGAGCCAGCGCGGCACGCCGATCCGCGCCAGCCGCCCCGCCACCGGATCGAGGAAATAGGCGACGCAGACCGCCAGCACGAAGGGCGTGAGGATCGCCGAGAAGAACCAGAGGGCGAAGATGAGGGCCGCGAGCAGCCCGAAGACCAGCCCCAGCCGCTGCGCCCGCGTCGCGTTGCGCGGGCCGGGGGAGCGGGGCGGGTCGGGCCGGGGCGGAGCGGGCGCCGGGGGCGGGGCCAGGATGGGGGGGGCGCTCATTTCGGCAGGGCGCGCGCGGCATCGCGCACATAGGCGGCGCCGGAGGCAATGGTGGTGACGGTGACGCAGCCGATCAGCGCCGGCAGCAGCCAGCCCCCGTTCAGCCCGAAACCCGAGAGCAGCAGGGCAGTGGCGGCAAGGGCGATCTGCATGACCGTGTTCAGCTTGGAGACGAAAAGGGGCCGGATGGCCGGCCGCGTGCCCATCAGCGCGAGCACGAGCAGCCCGCCGACGATCAGCAGGTCGCGGAACACCACCAGGATGGCCAGCCAGTCCGGCAGCTCCCCGATGATGGCGAGGGTGACATAGACCGAGACGAGCAGCGCCTTGTCCGCCACCGGATCGAGCAGCGCGCCGAGGAAGGAGTGGGCGTTCCACACCCGCGCCAGCCAGCCATCCACCGCATCCGACACCCCGGCGCCGACAAAGACGAGGAAGGCGATGTCCAGCCGATGCTGGATCACCAGCCACACCACCGCGGGCACGGCGCAGAGCCGGGCAAGGGTGATAACGTTGGGCAGGGTGAAGAGCGCGCTTTCCGCGGCCGGCACCAGGTCGGGGCTCGCCACCGCGCGGGGAGCGCTGGACGCGACACCCCCATCGGGCGCCCGATCCGGCCCTGGATCACGCCCCTCCGGCAAGGCCGACCCGCCAACCCGGACCGGTCGTGGGGCTCGGCAGGCCGCTGGGGGAAAGCGGCTGGCTCGGGGCCAACACGATCCCGCCCCCGGCCAGTTCCTGCGCCGCGACGCCGGGCGGGCTGCGCAGGCCGATTCGGAGCCGCGCGCCGTCGGTCGAGATCGCCAGGATCTCCACGCTGCCGACCGAGGGCTGGGACAGCAGCCGGCGCCGCAGCGCCAGCCACTCGTCCAGCGAGCGGAAATTCGTCCCGGCCTCGAGATAGGCGGTGAGCGGCAGGATCGGCGGCGTGGCGGGTGGCAGGCTGGCCGGAGCCGGCGCAGGCCCGCCGAGCGGCGGCAAGGCTCCGCTTGTGCCTGCCCCGGCCACCGCCCCGCCGCTGCCGGGGCTGCCGGCGCCGCGGAAGCGGATGGTGTAGCGGCCGGAATAGCCGTTCAGGGTGGAACGCTCCTGCTCCACCACCATGCTCGTCACCAGCGATTCGATCTGGGAGGCGGAGGCGTTGGGGTTGGCCCCGGTGGCCGCCGCGTAGCGCTGGTAGGCGAGGCGCTGGGCATTGGCGATGGCGCGTTCCTTCGCCAGCACGGCATTGGCCGCCGTCGCCTCGGCGGGCACGCCGCGCTGCACGGCGGGATCATCCTGGGCAAGCCCGAGGGAGGGCGCGGCCAGCAGGGCCACGGCCAGCGCCGCCCCGCGAATCGCGTATCGCATTCCCGCCTTGCGCTGCTGATGGATTGCGCGCGGGCGCCGGACATGATGGGTTCCGCGACCGTCTGAACTGGGCATAAGCCGCTCCCCGTGGACCGCCCTTGGGATAGCCGATCAAGGACCGCCATGACCAGACTGACCTACCGCGACGCCGGAGTGGACATTGAAGCCGGCGATGCGCTGGTGGACCGGATCAAGCCGCTCGCCCGCTCCACCGACCGCACCGGGACCATGGGGGGGCTGGGCGGCTTCGGCGCCCTGTTCGACCTGAAGGCGGCGGGGTTCCATGACCCCGTGCTCGTTTCCTCCACCGATGGCGTGGGCACGAAGCTGCGCCTGGCGATCGATGCGAAGCACCACGCGACCGTGGGCATCGACCTGGTCGCCATGTGCGTGAACGACCTCGTGGTGCAGGGCGCCGAGCCGCTCTTCTTCCTCGACTATTTCGCGACCGGCGCGCTGGACGTGGTCCAGGCCGCCGAGGTGGTTTCGGGAATCGCGGAAGGCTGCCGCCAGGCCGGCTGCGCCCTGGTGGGCGGCGAG
>DATCMG010000382.1:0-4766 GCA_036563555.1 Roseomonas sp.
CTGCCGAGGAGACGGGCAGCGCCGCCGGTAGCATGCTTTCCGCCACCGAGGCCCTGGCCGGGCAGACCGCCATCTTGCGGGAGAAGTCGGCCGGGTTCCTGCGGGCAGTCCGTGCCGCCTGAGTGATTGGGGCGCCCCGGCTTGCGCAACCAGGGCGCCCGTCCCTATCTGCGGCCCGCCGTTCCCGGCGGCCATTCCCGGCGGAGGGTCCCGGCGGGAGAGTTTTCTGCATGAGCCATCGAATCGCGGTTGCCGGCGCCACCGGGCAGGTGGGGCGCGAGATCATCAAGACCCTGGCGGAGCGGGGCTTCCCGGCCGCCGCCCTTGCCGCGCTGGCTTCCGGCCGGGCGGTAGGCGGCTCCCTCTCCTTCGGTGAGCAGAACCTGGTCGTCGGGGCCGTGGAGCGGCACGACTGGGCCGCGACGGACCTTCTCTTTGTCGCCCCCGGCACGCCGGGGCCGGTCACCCTGGCCCGCAAGGCCGTGGCTGCCGGCTGCGCGGTGGTGGATGTGACGGGAGCCTGCGACCCCGATGCGCCCGTGATGGTGCCGGAGGTGAATCCGGGTGTCCTGGCGGCGAATCCGCGAATCGTGGCCTCACCAGTCGCGGGGGCGATCCTGCTGGCCATGGCGCTGCATCCCCTGCAGGCCCTGGGCGGGCTGGTGCGGGTGGTGGTCACCTCGCTCCAGCCCGTTTCCGGCGCCGGCAAGGACGCGATGGACGAGCTGTTCAGCCAGACCCGCGGCGTCTTCGTGAACGACACGGCCACGCCGGAGCAGTTCACCAAGCCCATCGCCTTCAATCTCATTCCCCATATCGGCGGATTCGGCGAGGGTGGCCTGACCGATGAGGAGGAAGCCATTGCCGAGGATTCGGCGCGGCTGCTGGGCGGCGTGCCCGTGGCCGCCACCTGCGTGCGTGTGCCGGTCTTCATCGGCCAGTCGCTCTCCATCCATGCCGCCTTCGACCGGCCGGTGGCCGAGGCCGAGGCGCGGGAGGCGATCCGGGCGGCGCCGGGCCTGACGCTGCTCGATCACCGGGACGATGGCGGTTATGTCACGCCGCTGGAAACGGTGGGGGAGGACCCGGTTTTCGTCTCCCGCCTGCGGGCCGATGCCACGGTGCCGAACGGACTCGCCCTGTGGTGCGCGGGGGACAACCTGCGCAAGGGCGGCGCGCTGAACGCCGTGCAGATCGCCGAGGAGCTGGCCCGCCGGGGTGCCCTGCGCGGCTGAGGCCGCACCGGAACTGCGCTGCTGCAAGGGGCTGGGGCGACCGGCGGGGCGTTACTTGCGAACTCTTCGCAATGCGTTGATTCCGCGCGATTGACGCTTTGCCGTAGCGCACCATAAAAGCGGCCAGCCGTCCGCGGACCTGTCACGCGCATGGCGAGATTGCAGGACGCCGCATGGCCCATTCAAACGACGCGCGCGAGGCCGTTATGATCGGCCGCCGGACGGACGGCACGATCATCCGCCGGCCGCTCTCCCCGCATCTGCAGGTCTATGACATGATGCAGATGACCAGCGCGCTTTCCATCATGCATCGCATCTCCGGCACCATGTGGTCCGTCGGCCTGGTCTTCTTCGTCTGGTGGGTGGCCGCCGCCGCCGCGGGGCCCGAGGCCTATGCGCGGCTCCAGTGGTTCATGGGCAGCTTTATCGGCGTGATTGTGCTTTTCGGCATCACGGCGGCCGCCTGGTACCACACCCTCGCCGGCGTCCGGCACCTGATGTGGGACTATGGCTACGGCTACGACATCCCCACCACCTACCGCACGGGCTGGGCGGTGATCATCGGCACGGGCGTGATGACGATCCTGACCTGGATCATCGCCGTCATCGCCTGGGCGTCGTGAGGGGAAGCCGAGCATGAGCGAGTACCAAACCCGCCTCCAGACCCCGCTGGGCCGCGTCCGCGGCTTCGGTTCGGCCAAAAACGGCACGCATCACTGGTGGATGCAGCGCGTCACCTCCATCACGATGCTGCCGCTGACCATCTGGTTCGCCTTCTCCATCGCCGCCCGCGCGGGCGCGCCCTGGGAGGTGATGGCCGAGTGGATCGGCCGGCCCTTCAACGCCGTCCTGCTGGTCGTGTTCATCGCGATCGGCTTCTACCACACGGCCTCCGGCCTGCAGGTGGTGGTCGAGGATTATGTCCGCCCCGACCGGGCCGTCATGTTCATAAACCTGGCCCTGAAGTCGGTGCTGGTGCTGCTGGGCCTGCTGGCAGCGCTCTCCGTCGTCCGGCTTGCCGTCTGATGCGCCTCGCGCGGCCTTTCCCTACTGGCCGCGCGAAGGCTTCCCATATTCCGTCCAGGCGCCCAGGCGCCCGGCTGCCGCGCCCCTCGGGGCGTGACGAGACATGCGCCGAAACCGGCGCCAGGACCGACGAGAACCCGCGATGAACGCCATCAGCCAGCCTCCGCGCCCCGGGATCAACGGCGGCGCCTATCGTATCGTGGACCACACCTATGACGTGGTGGTGGTCGGCGCGGGTGGCGCAGGGCTTCGCGCGACCTTCGGCATGGGTGCGGCCGGTCTCAAGACTGCCTGCATCACCAAGGTCTTCCCCACCCGCTCCCACACCGTGGCCGCGCAGGGCGGCGTCGGCGCCGCGCTCGGCAATATGGGCGAGGATGACTGGCGCTGGCACATGTACGACACCGTGAAAGGGTCGGACTGGCTCGGCGACCAGGACGCCATCGAATACATGTGCCGCGAGGCCGTGCCGGCGATCATCGAGCTGGAGCATTTCGGCGTGCCCTTCTCCCGCACGGAGGATGGCAAGATCTATCAGCGCCCCTTCGGCGGCCACATGCAGAATTACGGCAAGACGCCGGCCATGCGCGCCTGCGCCGCGGCCGATCGCACGGGCCATGCGATCCTGCACACGCTCTACCAGCAGTCGCTGAAGCATAATTGCGAGTTCTTCGTCGAATACATCGCCCTCGATCTCATCATGGACGAGGAAGGCGCCTGCCGCGGCGTGATGGCGTGGAACCTCGAGGACGGCTCCATCCACCGCTTCCGCGCGCAGACGACGGTGATGGCGACGGGTGGCTTCGGTCGCGCCTGGTTCTCCTGCACCTCCGCCCATACCTGCACGGGTGATGGCAACGGCATGGTGCTGCGCGCCGGCCTGCCGCTGCAGGACAACGAGTTCGTGCAGTTCCATCCCACGGGCATCTACGGCTCCGGCTGCCTCGTGACCGAAGGCGCGCGTGGTGAGGGCGGCTACCTCACCAACTCCGAGGGTGAGCGCTTCATGGAGCGCTATGCCCCGACGGCGAAGGACCTGGCGTCGCGCGACGTGGTGTCCCGCGCCATGTCGATGGAGATCCGCGAGGGCCGCGGCGTCGGCCCGATGAAGGATCACATCCACCTGCATCTGGAGCATCTGGGCGCGGAGCTGCTGCATGAGCGCCTGCCCGGCATTTCCGAGACGGCGAAGATCTTCGCCGGCGTGGATGTGACGAAGGAGCCGATCCCGATGCTCCCGACCGTCCACTACAACATGGGCGGCATTCCCACGAACATCCATTGCGAGGTGCTGCGCCCGACCGCGACCGACCAGGACGCGACGGTCCCCGGCCTGATGGCCGTGGGTGAAGCGGCTTGTGTGTCGGTGCATGGTGCGAACCGCCTGGGCACCAACTCGCTGCTCGACCTCGTGGTCTTCGGCCGCGCCGCCGCGTTGCGCGCGAAGGATACGATCCGCCCCGGCGCCACCCAGGCACCGCTGCCGGAGGGCGCGGGCGAGAACGCGCTCGCCCGGCTCGACAAGGTCCGCTACGCCAAGGGTGGCACGCCGGTCGCGGAGTTGCGCGTGGATATGCAGCGCACGATGCAGGCCCACGCCGCCGTGTTCCGCACCTCCGACCTGCTGAAGGAGGGCGTGGAGAAGATGGCGGTCGTGGCGCAGGGTTATGGCGACATCCGCATCGCCGACCGGAGCCTGATCTGGAACAGTGATCTGGTCGAGGCGCTGGAGCTGGACAACCTGATCGGCAACGCGCTGACCACGGTGGTGGGCGCCGAGGCCCGGCACGAGTCCCGTGGCGCCCATGCGCATGAGGACTTCCCCGAGCGCGACGACCAGAACTGGATGAAGCACACGCTCGCCTGGGTGAACGACAAGTACCAGGTGCGGCTCGACTATCGCGACGTGAAGATGCGGACCCTCACCAACGAGGTTCAGGTCTTCCCGCCCAAGGCACGCGTTTACTAGGAAGCCCCGAACCCATGGCGACCTTTACCCTTCCGAAGAACAGCGCCGTCAAGACGGGCCAGGTCTATAAGGCCGAGGCCGGCGCGACGAATGTTCGTTCCTTCAAGATCTACCGCTGGGATCCGGACACGGGCGAGAACCCGCGGATGGACACCTACGAGATCGATCTCGACAAGTGCGGCCCGATGGTCCTGGACGCGCTGATCAAGATCAAGAACGAGGTGGACACGACCCTTACCTTCCGGCGCTCCTGCCGCGAGGGCATCTGCGGCTCCTGTGCGATGAACATCGACGGGTTGAACACGCTGGCCTGCCTCAAGCCGATCGAGGACGTGGCCGGCGCGGTGCGGATCAATCCGCTGCCGCATATGCCCGTGGTGAAGGACCTGGTGCCGGATCTCAGCCAGATCTACGCCCAGCTCACCTCCATCCAGCCCTGGCTGAAGGCCGACACCGCCCCGCCACCGGATAGCGAGCGCCTCCAGTCCAAGGAGGAGCGCGCCAAGCTCGACGGGCTGTGGGAGTGCATCCTGTGC
>DATCMG010000392.1:0-9295 GCA_036563555.1 Roseomonas sp.
GCACAGCACCACCCAAATGCCCAGCGCCGATGTCCCGCTGCTCAGCAGCCAGGCCATTGCAGGATCTAGCTGGATTACGCCGCTTGCTTGCCGGCTTCCTGTCCTTCGTTCTCAAGGCCGCCTCGGTACAGCGCCGCGATGAGGTCCGCCTGGGAGATGATCCCTGACAACTTCTGATGTTCGTCCACCACCGCGACATGCCGCAGCCCCGCGTCAGCCATCAGGGGCACCAGCTCTACGGCGTGTCTTCCCTCCGCCACCGTGCGGATGCCGTTCGGCATGATCTGCCCGACCACCTGCGGCCGATTGGCATAGACCCTTCTGACGCGGCGAATCAGGTGGAGGAATTGTGCCTTCTGGCCACCAAGCCGGTCGCCCTCGATGGCCGCCATGATATCGACGTCAGAAACCATGCCGATTGCCCGCCGCGTCGCGTCGATCACGGGCAGGGCCCGGATGTCATGCTGGCGTAGCAGCAACCAGGCCGCTCGCAGGGGTGTGTCATACCGCACGGTGACGACATCGCGGGACATGATGTCGGCGCAGGTGATCTCGCCGAAGCGGCGGTGATAGGCATGCATCTCCGCCTGCTGGAGCAAGTTCTCCAGATCATCGCGACTGACATCGAGCACCTGATCGTATTGCTGGAGGCTGGCGTCGAGATCCTCGGTGCTGACGCCGAGGCGCTTCGAGGGGCTCTGGTCGGAGGTGTGGTGCGGATTGGCGAGTGGGGCTTGCTGGGGGTGCGGGTAGGGGCGGCGTGTGGCGTTGTTGAAGGCAATCGCAGCCAGCATGAGCAGGAATGAGCCGAGCGCGACCGGAGTGATGACGAAATGGTACCCGGCCGAGGTAACCGCCGGTCCGCCAAGAACGGCGGTCAGGGCGATCGCTCCCCCCGGCGGGTGGAGGCAGCGGAGGGCGAACATCGTGCCGATCGCGAGGGCGGTCGCCATCGGCGCGGCCAGCAGCGGATCGCCGACCCACCGCGCGCAGGTCACCCCGATCAGGGCGGAGACGATGTTGCCCCCGACAATGGACCAGGGCTGCGCGAGCGGGCTGGCTGGTACCGCGAACAGGAGGACGGCTGAGGCGCCCAGCGGCGCAATCAGCATCGGTAGCGAGGCCGCGGGGTCGGTCAGAAAGGCGGAGATCATGCCGGTCAGCAGGATGCCGGTCAGCGCGCCAAGGCAGCCGCGCAGCCGTTCCGTGGTGCTGACAGTCATCGGGGTGGGTAGGAAGCCACGCAGCCAATCGAGTATCCGCAGCTTCACCAGCGTACCTTACCATTGTGCAGCGGGTCAGCTTCCCGGCTCAGGTCGGCGTTTCTGCTGCGACGAGACCGAGGCGCGCTGCCATTGTCGCCCTGTTCGGACCTGCGATTAGATCCGCAAGGGTCCGGCTGTCCAGCACCGCCATGAAGGCGCCCAGCGCTTCGCCGAGCAGCGACTGGAGCCGGCAGATATTGAGGAGCGCGCAGCCGCCGCCCTCGGCTGGATCCTGGAAGCAGGCGACCAGCGCCATATCCTCCTCGGTGAAGCGCACCACGTCCCCGATGCGGATTTCTTCTGGCGGGCGAGCCAGTTGCAGCCCACCCCCCCTCCCGCGCGTGGTTTCCAGGAAGCCGCCGCGCCCGAGGTTATGGACCACCTTGACCAAGTGGTTCTCCGAGATGCGGTGCGCCTCAGCGATCTCCCGGATGGACACACGGCGCGCAGGACGCAGGCCCAGATAGACCAGCGTACGCAGGGCGTAATCCGTGTGAAGCGTTAATCGCATTTCTAAGATGTAGCATCTTTACACCTTTTATCCAGAGGTTCATAAGGTGCGCGTTCAATGCACCTTATGAGGCGAACGATGCCCCGGCAGCTAAGCGAACAGACGATCTCCGTGGTGAAGGCGACGATTCCGGCGCTGGAGGCCCAGGGCCTCGCCATTACCCGCCGGATGTATGAGCGGATGTTCCAGAATGCGGCCATCCGGGACCTGTTCAATCAATCCCACCACGGCGAAACCGGCTCCCAGCCCAAGGCCCTGGCGGTCGCGATCCTGGCCTATGCACAGAACATCGATAATCTCGGCGTACTCACCGCCGCGGTGGAGCGGATCGCGCAGAAGCATGTCGGGCTGAACATCCTGCCCGAGCATTATCCTGTCGTGGCGGAGGCCCTGCTCGGCGCCATCCAGGACGTGCTGGGTGAGGCGGCGACACCGGAGATCCTGGCCGCCTGGGGCGAGGCCTACTGGTTCCTGGCCGAGGTGCTGATCGGGCGCGAGAAGCAGATCTATGACGAAAATGCCTCGGCGCCCGGCGGCTGGAGCGGCTGGCGGGACTTCGTCGTGCAGGAGAGGGCAAAGGAGAGCGAGATTGTTACATCTTTCATCCTCGCCCCCGCCGATGGCGGCAAGGTGCTGGCGCACCGGCCCGGGCAGTACCTCACCCTTTGGCTGGAGATCCCTGGCCGGGCGCCGCTGAAGCGGAATTACAGCATCTCCTCCGCGCCCGGCGACGCGCAGTACCGCATTACCGTGAAGCGCGAGCCGCATGGGATTGCCTCCAACTGGCTACACGACGCCGTTCAGCCAGGTGCCCGGCTGAAGGTTGCCGCGCCGGCTGGCGAGTTCTTCCTCCCGGATCGCCCCATGCGCCCGGTGGTGCTGCTGAGTGGCGGTGTCGGCCAGACCCCGATGATAAGCATGCTGTCGGTCATCGCCGCACGACACCCGGCGCTGCCCGTGCACTTCGTCCATGGCACGCAATCCGGCGCGACGCATGCGCTCGGTGCCGAGGCCCGGGCCCTGTCGGCCGCCTCCGGCGAGCGCATCAAGGTCACGAACTTCTACGAGTGCCCACGCCCAGAGGATGAGCGGGGCCGGGACTACGACGTGGCCGGCCGGATCACCTTGGACTGGCTGCACGCCAACACGCCGCTTGCAGAAGCAGAATACTTCCTTTGCGGGCCACGCGAGTTCCTTCGCATCTTCGTGGGCGGGCTCCTGCGGCACGGCGTTCCGGCAACGCAGGTGCATTACGAGTTCTTCGGGCCAGCCGACGAGATGCTGGCTGCCTAAGACCAGCGGCAGGGGTGGAGCATGGGGGAAGACGACGGCATGGAGCCGGGCGAGTACGCTTCGCCCGCCTGCTCCCTGTACGAGCTGGACCCAGCCTTCGCCGGCCTGACCCCGCCACCCCAGCCCAAGCACGCCGACGCGAGCCTGGATGGGCAGCCCCCCACTCCCGTCGCCCCGTCATCTGATCCCGGTCTAAAACCTTCACACCAGCGGGCACGCAAGGCGATGCCCGGTAAGCGAGCTATCTCATGAAACGGCAATCGAACTGGCCTATTCCCGCGGAGTTGGGGGGCTTGGGCCTGGGCACCTTCCTGGCTGGCGCGACGGCAGCCCTTCTTGGCTGGCCTTCTCCTGCCGAAGCGCATGTCAAATGGTTCGCGCCCTACATTGTTGGCGCGCCGCCGCAGCCGGTTGTGGTGACGCTGGCCAATCCCTGGTTCTGGACGGGCATCGGGCTCGTCCTGGTCTTCTTCTTGGCGACCCGGGCGATGGAGAAGTCCAACGCCGGGCAGACGGCCCTTGCCGCGATGGACCGCGTGACCGATCCGCTCTGGGGCAGGCTCGACGACTTCGTGCGCGTGGTGATCGGCGCCTTTTTCGTGGCCATCTTTGCGGTCGGCGGCGTTTATCTGACGCCGGACCTCAAGACACCGGCCGAGTGGGTCTCCTGGGCGCAACTGCTGATCGCGGGCCTGATCTTCTCCAGGAGGACACAGCCGCTCGCCGCCGCCGGCATCATCGGGCTATGGCTGCTGGCGCTGCGCGATTACGACCTGTTCCACCTGCTGGACTACCTGGCGCTGGGCATCGGCGTCGCCGCCTATCTCGTTCTGGAAGCCTCAGCCAAGCCTGAATGGCGCAAGCATCGGTTCGAGGCGCTGCGCTGGGGCGTCGCCATCGCCCTGATGTGGTCCAGCCTGGAGAAGTTTGCCTATCCGGACTGGTTCTACCCTCTCGTCGAGGAGAAGCCTTTCCTCACCTTCGGCATGCCGCGCGACATGTTCATCCCGATGGCGGGGATCGCGGAATTCACCATGGGCTTCGGCCTGATCTGGACACCGCTGATCCGCCGGCTTTCCGCCATGACGCTCTTCGTCATCTTCAATGCGGCGGTCTATCCCTTCGGCCGCGTCGATTTGATCGGCCATGCGCTGATCATGGCCATCATCATCGCGATCGCCGCCGATCATACCCGGGAGGTCCACTTCCTGCCGGCCGTGAAACGCTCCCTCGCCGGCGTGCCAACGGGCCTGGCTGCGGCGCTTGTCGTGTTCGTCACAGGCTATTGGGGGCTGCACATCGCCCTCTATGGGCCCGAAGGCCGGATCGGCTCTCCCCCGGCCGAACTCAGCACCCATGCGCCCAATCCCGAGCACCCGCATGGGGTTGTGGTGCCCGGCGCTGCTACGACGCCGTCCGTCCACCGGCACTGAGCGGGGTGGAGCGGCGGGCAAGTACACAGGCCGCCGCTCCGCCCTTCCATTGCGCAGGATTCAGCTCCCCCATGGGTGGTGCGCAATGCCGCAGAAACAGGTCGCGCAGTCCACTGCAGTGTCACCCAGGGAACAGCCATTCACCACCGGCCCGTCGTACCAAACGGACGCGGCATAACGCCGTGCCAACCGGAAGAATGGAGGACACGCCATGCGCAAGATCTTCACAATCGCCGCCATCGCGGCCAACCTGATCGGCGGAAACGCACCGGCCTTTGCTGAGGGCGATTATGTCGCGGGCGCCAGTGCGTCGCCGGCCTGGACACAGGCCGACAGCCGCACGCCCCTGGTCGCCATGGGTACCCCGTACTTTGCCCCCGGCCATCTCCTCGTTGGCGGCGATGACCAGTACGTCATGGGTCCCACCGCATCGCCGGCCTGGACGCAGCCCGATGGCCGTGCGCCGCTTGCCGGCAGGAGCATGACAAGCGCGAATTTCGATCTCGGAACCCAGGGAAACTGATGTCCAGCCTTTCCCCGCGATATACCCGGCTGCCCTGACTGCGGCCGGGTACTTCCGCCCCCCCGCGGCGAGGAAAGGATTGGGTGGTGAGCCCGGCATGCAAATCGCAGCGGTCGCCAGGGGCGCATCAAAGTGTTCAAGACGCACTCCCCAGTCCACACCCCCGAGTGCACCAACCGCTCCACCGCGGCCACCTATGAGCCAGAATGAACGGAGTCTACTTTAGGCGGGCCATATTGTCTCAAAGATCTTGGATCACGGAGAACGACAATTGGCCCGCCGCTCCGCCAGCGGGTGCGCCCTATGCCTCGTCGAGCGTTTCCACGTAGCGTAGCCCGGCCTTCTCCAAGGCCGGGCGCATGTCGTAGAGGTCCAGTCCCAGCACGCCGGCAGCCAGCTTGGCGCGCTTGCCCTGCTCATTCGCCTGGCGCTGCTCCGCCGTCGCGAGGGTTGTCCCGATGTCGGCAGCGGGCACCACCACCACGCCGTCATCATCGGCCACAACGATATCCCCCGGGCGCACGGAAACACCGGCGCAGACCACGGGAATGTTCACCGAGCCGAGCGTTGCCTTCACCGTGCCGCGAGCCGAGATGGCACGGGACCAGACAGGGAAACCCATTTCCCTGAGCACCGCGACGTCCCGCACGCCGGCATCGATCACCAGCCCCCGCACCCCGCGCGCCTTGAGGGAGGTGGCGAGCAGGTCACCGAACATGCCGTCGGTGTTGTCGGTGGTGCAGGCGACGACGAGGATGTCGCCGGGCTGGCACTGCTCGACCGCGACATGGATCATCCAGTTGTCGCCGGGCTGCGCCAGCACCGTGACGGCGCTGCCGGCCGCTGCCGCGCCAGCCCAGGCCGGGCGCATATAGGTTTTCATCAGGTTCGGTGCGCGCCCCGACGCCTCATGCGTCGTTGAGACGCCGAGCGGCAGGAAGCGGCCGATCGTTGCGAGATCGGCGCGGGGGTTGTGGCGAACGACGACGGGCCTCATGCCAGCACCTCGACAGCATCCGGGAAGATGGTCTGGTAGGCCTCGCCATAGGTCATGGCCTTGCCGGAATTGCGGCCGCCCTGCATTCCACGGTTCAGCGCCACACGCTCATAATAGTCCCAGAGATGGCGCTGGGCCGGAAGCTGCTCGAAAGCCTTCCACTTCGTCTCCCACACCTCGGTGATGTTGAGGATGCGGTTCGGCTTGAAGCCGCATTGCTCGGGCTGGTGCGGCTCGAACTGGAAGACCTGCGGCGCGGAATAGGTGACGCCACCGGGGCCGGGCTTGTGGCCGGCGGCCTGGGCGACGATCCGCGCCTCCTGGGCGAAGCGGGAGGCCTCGGGGTGATCGACATTATAGGGGTCGGCCACCGCATGGGTCAGCACGAAGGAGGGCCGGACCTCGCGGTAGATGTCGATCAGGCGGTCCATCATGGCGTCGGTCAGGCGTAGCGGGTAGTCGCCCGCATCGAAGAACTCGACCTCTGCGCCGAGAATGCTGGCGGCGGCCTCGGCCTCGGCACGGCGGCCCGCCTTGCAGGCCTCCAGCGTCATGCCGGGCTGTTTCCAGGCACCCTGGCTCTCGCCGCGTTCGCCATAGGAGAGGCAGACGATCTTAACGCGATAGCCCATCTTCGCGTGCAGCGCGATCGCGCCGCCCGCGCGCCAGACGAAGTCACCGGGATGGGCGGTGACGACGAGGCCGGATTTTTGCTGGCCGGACATGATGGCCCCTTCTTTCAGCGTGCCCAATAGAGGCGGTTCGGGTTGTCGATCAGGATCTTGCGGCGCATCGCCTCATCTTCCACCGCGAGGGCGAGGATATCCACGAGGTCGCCATCATTCGGCATGTCGCCGGCGATGTTAGGATGCGGGAAGTCGGTGCCCCAGAGGGTGCGGTCCGGCGCCACCTCGGCCAGCCGGCGCGCGAAGGGGACGGCATCGTGGAAGGGGCTGCCCGCGGAGGAGACACGCTCCGGTCCGCAGATTTTCACCCAGGCCAGCTCGTTATTCATCAGCTCCAGCAACCGGCGGAAGGGCTCCTGCTCCAGCCCGTTCTTCGCCTGCACGCGGCCCATATGGTCGATGACGAAGGGCACCTTGATGCGGCTGATGCGCTCGGCATGCTCCAGGATGTCGCCGGCATCGAGATGCAGCACGACATGCCAGCCCAGTGGCTGGATCTTGTCCAGAACGCGGTCGAACACATCGAGATCCGGGGTGCCGCCGAGATGCTTCACGAAGTTGAAGCGCACCCCACGCACGCCGCCGTGGTTCAACTTCTCCAGCCCCGCATCGGTGATCGTGCCATCCACGATGGCGACGCCGCGATAGGCGCCCTCGCTGCGCGCGATCGCATCGATCATCGCCGTGTTGTCGGTGCCGTGGCAGCTTGCCTGCACGATCACCGCGCGGTCCACGCCAATGGCGGCATGGACGCGGCGCAGATCCTCCACCGGTGCGTCGGGCGGGGTGTAGGAACGGTCGGGCGCGTAGGGGAACTTATCGGCCGGGCCGAAGACATGGCAATGCGCGTCGCAGGCACCTTCCGGCAGCTTATAGGCCGGGATCTTCGGGTTAGGGTCCGGCGCCTTGCAGCTCTTCATGCTCATTGCCTCTCAATCCCGGCGCGTTCGATCACGCCGCGCCATTTCTCCGCCTCGCTCTGCATCAGCTCGCCCAATTGAGCGGGCGTACCACCCTTCGCCTCCACGCCGGCCTCCAGCAACTTGGTCCGCACGGCCGGGTCGGCCAGTACGGCGTTCAGCTCATGGTTGATGTGCTCGATCACCGGTGCCGGCGTGCGGGCGGGAGCGACGACGGCGTTCCAGGAGGTTACGTCGAATCCTGCCAGCCCGGCCTCCTGCAAGGTTGGCACATCCGGCAGGTTAGCCGCGCGCTGGGCCGATGTGACGGCGATGGCGCGCAGCGAGCCGTCCTTGATCTGGCCCATCAGCGGCGCGACAATTTCGAAGGCGGCCGTCACGTCGCCCCGCAGCAAGCTGGTGAGCAGTGAAGGCGTGCCGGAGAAGGGCACGGTGGTGGCATCGACCCCCGCCGTCGTCTTGAACAGCTCGGCCGCCAGGTTCTGCGTGCTGCCGACGCTGATCGTGCCGATATTGGTGTTGCGCGGGTCGCGCTTCAGCTGCGCGACCAAGTCCTGCGGCGTGCGAATCTGTGAATTCGGCGCGACAAGGATGGCAATGGCGAAGGTGCCCATCAGTCCCACCGGCGCGAAGTCGCGGATGGGATCGAAGGGCAGGGAGCGGAACAGCGACTTGCTGATCGCATGTGCGTTGGTGGCCACCATCAGCGTCGCGCCATCGGGCTGGGAGGCGACCAGCGCCTGACCCGCGACGATACCCCCGGCACCCGGCCGGTTCTCCACGACAACGGGCTGTTTCAGCCGCTCGGACAAGGCCTGGCCGACGGTGCGAGCGGTCAGGTCGGCCACGCCGCCCGCCGCATTCGGCACGATGAGGCGGACCGGCTTGTCCGGCAGCGCGACCGGCCCCTGGGCCGCGGCGGGGGCTGCCAGGGCCGCGGCGCCCAGCCCGCCCAGCCGCAGGGCGTCACGGCGTCGAATTTGCATGCACTTCTCCCATGGAATCGCCTTCGTTAGGACGAGGCGGCTTTCAGTTCCTACGCCGGGTTCACCGGGTTTCCTGCCACCAGGCCAGCCTATTCGGCCGCCGCCTTGCGCCGCGTTGTCGCGGCAAGCCCGGAGAGCAGCTCGTCGAGATCCGTGGTGGCGAGCTGCGCAGGCCCCATCTCGCGCCCCCGTGCCGCGGCCCATTCCTGCCGATCCGCGATGGGGCCGCTCAGCAGCGGGTCCACGCCCGCCTCCTCCACCGTGCGGGCCACCTCGCGCATCTCCTCCGAACGCCGCTTGCCGTGGATCAGGGCGCGACTGATGACGTAGCGGGCCAGGCTCCGCCAGTCCTCATGCGGCAGCGTGTCGGAGAGGGACTTCAGCACCTCCTTCTCCACCCCGTAGTGATGGGCGGCGAGCATGCACTCGGTGGTCAGCGCCTCCAGCCCCTTCACCATCACGCTACGGCACATCTTCACGCTGCTGGCCTTGCCGATCTCCGGGGAGAAGATCGTCAGGGCCATGCCGAAAGGGGCCATGACGTCGATGAAGGCCTGGGCGTCCGGCCCACCCAGCAGAATCGGGGAACGCAGGCCTTTGGGCGGCACGCTGCTCATCACCGCCGCCTCGACGTAGCGGCCGCCGGCTGTGGCCGTCACGCGGGCATTCGCCTGCTTGGCG
>DATCMG010000254.1:0-5609 GCA_036563555.1 Roseomonas sp.
GGTTGTCACTCCGGTACCCTGGTAGCCGATCGGGAAAGGGCCCCGAACAACCGAGGGCCCGTGCGGGAGGACGGGCGTGCTGCACAGACGCGATGCCCTGCGGCATTCGGTAGGCTTGGCGACCATGGGCTTTAGCCTCACCAGTGTCCCAGCCGCACGGGCCGGATACCCGGACGGCCCGATCCGCTTCACCTTCCCCACCAGCCCGGCGGCGTGGACGTCGTCGCACGGATCATGGCCCAGGCCGTGATGGGGGCCGCGGGCCGGCCAGCCCTGTTCCGGAGAACAGGCCGGGATGAAGCGTAATGAGCTGCACAGGCCGGCAGGTCCCGGAATGCGGGGAACAGCGCGTTGGGAGGAGCCATTCATGAGACCAACACGGCGAAGCGTCTTATCCACCCTGCTTGCCGCCGGAACGGCGGGCCTTGCTTCGGGCTGGCCTCGCGCCGGCGCACAGGCGCAGGGGAGCTGGCCGGATCGCCCCATCCGGCTTGTCACCCCTTTCCAGCCTGGCGGCGGCACCGACATCGTTGCCCGGCTTCTGGCGCCGAGGCTTGGGGAGGCGCTCGGCCAGCCCGTGGTCGTGGAGAACCGCTCCGGCGCAAACGGCGTCGTCGGCGTCCGCTACGTCGCGGCGGCACCCCCGGACGGTTACACCTTGCTGCTGGACGCACCGGGGATCGTGATGAATGCGAGCCTGCTGCGTGAGCCGCTCTACGATCCCGTGGGAAGCTTCGAGCCCATCGCGCAGATCCTTTCGGTTCCTTTCGTCATCGTGGTTAACCCGCAACTTCCCGCACGGACGCTCGCGGAGTTCCTTGCCCTCGCAAAGAGCCGCCCGCGGGAGCTGAACATCGCGGCCGGTGGCCCCTCCACCCTCCTCGCGACGGAACTGTACCGCCTGCAGACGGGTGTGGAGTTCACCGTGGTGCCGTATCGCGGCAGCGCCCCGGCCGCGGCAGCCACGGTGGCGGGCGAGGTGCAGGCGATGTTCTCGGACTTCCCGTCGGTGGCCGGTCAGGTGGCGGGCGGCCTGCTCCGTCCTCTGGCGGTGAGCACGCGCGAGCGGACGCCGCTTCTTCCGGCCGTTCCAACCGCTCAGGAATCCGGCGCGCCGGATTATGTCGCCGATATCTGGTACGGCCTCTATGCACCGCGCGGCACGCCTGCCCCCATCCTCGCCCGCCTGCACGGGGAGGTCCAACGAATCGTCATGCTCCCCGAGGTCCGGGAACGGATCGCCGGCCTCGGAGCGACGCCGGTCGCCATTTCGCCGGACGCGTTCCGCGCGCATGTGGCCGACGAGGTCTCGCGCTGGCGAGACGTCGTGGTCCGGGGCGGCATCCGGCGGGAGTGAGCGCACCGCGGCTGAAGAGGCAACGCGGTTCGCCGGCAGCGAGGCGAAGCGCGGAGACGGAACACGGCGCGGCGGGTTAGCCTTCGCCGCTTCGCCGCAGCGGTGCCGGCGCCACTTCGTTGTGAAGCTCCGTCAACTGGGCAAGCAAGCGCACGAAGGTTGCCCGATCCGCCGGTGAAAGAGGTGCCAGAAGCCGCTCCTGGACGCGCCTTACCGGCGCCTCCACCTGTCGTAGCAAGGCCTCGCCACTCGCCGTGAGGCGGAGCAACTTCGCGCGCCGGTCGCCCGCCGAATGCTCCCGCACGATCCAGCCCTTCGCCTCAAGGCGCTCCAGCACGCCGCCGAGGGTTGAACGATCGAAGGCGATGAGAGCGGAGAGACGGGTCGCGTCCACGCCCGGATTGGCCTGGATGGCGTAAAGCGCCCCGAATTGAACGGAAGTCAGATCGTGGCTGCTCACCTCCTCGGCAAAGATCGCGCCGGAGATCTGGTGGGCCCGCCGGATGAGATGGCCCGGCATCGCGTAAAGATGCTGCATAGGGGGAAAGGACAATCCTTCTGTCTCGGCAAGAGTAACGGCTCGCCGGCCTCCAGGCGACCTCCCTGCCCCGATGATCGGCAGATTGACGGTATACTGAAAGAACGCATACGGTGTTTCAATAAGGCCGTGGGGACCTGGGCAGGAAAGGCCATCCGGCCAACGCCCGCCCACACCACCACAGTCCGGGGATGGGACGTTTGGCATGAAGCAGGACCTGCACGCGTTGCTCGGCGATCTGGTGATCGCGAACCGCATCCTCGCGCATGAGGGGGTGCTGGATGATTTCGGCCATGTCGCCGTGCGCCATCCGGACCGCCAGGACCGCTTCTTCGTCTCGCGCTCCCGTTCGCCGGAGCTGGTCACGCGCGACGACCTGCTGGAATTCACGCTGGACGGCGTGCCCGTGGATCCGAAGGGCCTGCGCCCTTACCTGGAAAGCGTCCTGCATGCGCGGATCTTCGCCGCCCGGCCGGATGTGCAGGCCACCGTCCATCACCATTGCCCGGCGGTGCTGCCCTACACCGTCACGGACGTGCCGCTGCAGCCCGTGTTCCACATGGCTTCCGTCCTCGGCGGGCCGGTGCCCGTATGGGACAGCCGCGACGAGTTCGGCGACACGAACATGCTGATCGACGACGTCCCCCGCGCCGACAGCCTGGCGAAGGCGCTGGGTGGCGGCACCTCGGTGCTGCTGCGCAACCACGGCGCGACCTGCGCGGCGCATTCCCTCCCCGCCGTGGTCTTCGTTTGCGTCCGCATGAAGGACAATGCCGAGCTCCAGTCTCGCGCGATGGCCATGGGCACGCCCCGCTTCCTTACCGAGGGCGAGGCGCGGTTGACGGCCGAAATGCTGATGGGCGAACGTCCGCTGGACCGGGCCTGGTCCTACTGGCGCGCGCGCGCCGGCTTCGGCGGTATCTGAGGGAGGGCACGCCGTGCGTATCAGCCGTCGCGATCTGGGCGCAGCCGCGCTCCTGCTCGGACTCCCCGGCATGGCGCATGCCCAGCGCCGCCCCATCCGCCTCGTCGTCCCGGCCGCGCCGGGCGGCGCCATCGACGTGATCGGACGCATCTATGCGGCCAGGCTCGGCGAGGTTCTCGACACGACCTGGGTGGTGGAGAACCGCTCCGGCGCCAACAACACCCTTGGCGCGGCGGAAGTGGCGCGCTCGGCCCCGGATGGATCGACCTTCCTCGTCAATGCCGACATCCACCTGATGGCGCGCCGCGTGATGCGGAGCGTTCCCTATGATCCGGTGGCGGATTTCACGCCCATCGCACGCCTGGCCACGGCGCCGATGGTGCTGGTGGGCAATCCCCGCCTGACGCCGGAAGGTGGGGTGGCGGCCCTCGCCGCCGCCATGAAGGCGCAGCCCGAGAAGCTCCCCTTCGCGAACTCCGCCCTCGGGGCGATGGGGCATCTCGCGACGGAAAGCTTCAAGCGCGAGGTGGGTGCGGATACGCTCGTTGTTTCCTATCGCGGCACCGCCCCCGCGCTGACGGACGTGATCTCCGGCAATGCGGCGCTCATGGTGGCGCCGCTGGGCTCCACCCTGCCGCATATCGAGGCCGGGCGGCTGCGTGCCTATGCCATCATGGGGCCGCGACGCTCCTCCCGCGCGCCGCAAATCCCCACCATCGCGGAACAGGGCATGCCGGGGCTGGACTTCACCCTTTGGTATGCCCTGTGGGCGCCGAAGGGGTTGCCGGATGCCGAGGCCGACCGGCTGAACGCCGCCGTGCAGACCCTCTCCCGCGAGCCCGATCTTCGCGCGCGGATCGCGGACCAGGGCGCCGAGCCCGTCACGGAGGATCGCGCCAGCTTCCTGCGCTTCATCAATACCGAGGCAGAGCGCAACGCACGGATCGCGCATCTGGCCGGGATCGAACCCGAGTAGGGGACGGGGTCAACTCGCGCTGCCGGCCTGGTTCGAAGGGACCGGCTGCGCACCCGCATCACTTGGCGGCCGCTGCCAGCCCTGGCCGTCCGGCGCGTCCATGAGCCGCAGCAAGATGGACCGGATGGCACGCTCTGCCCGGTTCAGGGGCCGCCGGTCCGAGTGCATGAGGCAGAGACGCCGCTCCACCGCCGGCTCGACCAGCCGCGCGGCCACGAAGCGCCCGGACCGGATGTCCTCGATCAATGCGCCATAGGGGAGAATCGCGCCCAGCCTGGGATCCGAGAGCAGCGCCCGGGTGAGCGCCATGGACTGGACCTCATGCGCGACTGTCAGCTCCAGTGCCGCTTCGCGCGCCGCGGCCTCGATCATCTGGCGCAACACCTCGTTGCCGAGCGCTGACATCACGAGCGGCACAGAGGCGACTTCCGCGAATGGAATACCGGCCCGGCTACCGATCCGCCCCGCATCGCGATGTTCCACGAAAACGAGCCAGTCCTGAGCCAGCGTCTCGCCGCGCACGCCACGGCGGTCGAGGGGCATGTCGTAGCCGACTGCAAGATCCACCACCCCATCCGCGATCCGGTCCACCAGCGCGGTGGACAGCCCCTCCACGAAGGACAGGCTCACCTCGGGCATCTCGTCGGAAACGGCCCGCAACAGCGGCGCGGCGAGCAGGTTGCCGGTTGAGGGCGTGACACCGACGACCACGCGCCCGCACGGAACGGCGCCGAGATCCCGGATGCGCTCGGCCAGCGCGTCCAGGCCGTCCAGCAGTGGACGTGCCTCCGCCCGCAGCGCCATGCCAGCCTCCGTCGGCACCACGCCGCGTGAATGGCGAATGAGGAGGGTAACGCCCAGCTCCTCCTCGAGGTGCCGGAGCTGGGCGCCGAGCGCTGGCTGCGCGATGCCAAGCCGCTCCGCAGCCCGGCTCAGCGAGCCATGCTCCATGATCGCCAGCACGGTTCGCAGGCGCCGCAGATCCACTGTTTCCTCCGCATGCAGGATGGTCGCAGGTCCATGCCGAGTCCAGCGCAGCCATAACGGCGCGTTACCGCAGTGATCGCGAATGGCTTCTGGCAGGGCCGGGCAGCGCTTCGTTAATTCGTCTGCCATGGACAGCACTACGCCCCAATCCCCCGAGACGCCGGTCGGCGCCGCAAACGGCCCGGCCCGCTACGGCTCCGACGCCATTGCCGAGACGATCCGCGCGCTTGGCCTCCCCTATCTGGCGTTGAATCCCGGAGCCTCCTTCCGCGGCCTGCATGACAGCCTGGTGAACCACCTCGGCAACCGCGAGCCGCGGATGCTGCTCTGCCTGCACGAGGAACATGCGGTGGCCATCGCGCATGGCTGGGCGAAGGTGGCGGGCACGCCGATGGGCGCGGTGGCGCATTCCAATGTCGGGCTGATGCACGCGACGATGGCGGTGTTCAACGCCTGGTGCGATCGCGTGCCGCTGATGCTGCTCGGCGCGACCGGCCCGGTGGACGCTGCGAAGCGGCGCCCCTGGATCGACTGGATCCACACGGCGCGCGACCAGGGTGCGCTGGTGCGGAACTACGTGAAGTGGGACGACCAGCCGGCCTCCGCCGCCGCGGCGCAGGAATCGCTCGTGCGTGCCCGGCAGATAGCCACGACGCTGCCCTGTGGCCCGGTCTATGTGAACCTCGATGCGGCCATGCAGGAGGAGCTCCTGGCGGCACCCGCGCCCGTCCTGCCGGTAAACCGCTATGCGCCGCCCGAGCCGCCCGCGCCCGGCCCGGCCGCCCTGGCTGGCGCCGTTGCAGCCCTTCGCGGGGCGCGGCACGGC
>DATCMG010000394.1:0-6680 GCA_036563555.1 Roseomonas sp.
GAGAAGGTCACGGCGCTGGTGGGCGATTCGAAGCTGCCCTTTTCGCCGGTGGAAGGCGGTTCCTGGGCTGCTGCCTCGGCGGGGACGGCCGTGCATCTTGCCTGCAACACGGTGCGGGAGACGCTGTTCAAATACGCCCGAGGCATGGATGGCTCACCGCTCGCCAATGCCGAGATCGGGCACGTGGCCTTCCACGAAGGCCGGATCGAGCTGATCGCCGATCCTTCCCGCTTCGTGACCATCCAGGAGGCCATGCGGGCCGGCGGGGTGGACCGGATCGAGGCGGAGGAGACGGCGGCCCCGAGCCGGATCAGCCAGATGCGCTATGCCGCCTATACCCATTCCGCCATCTTCGCGGAGGTGCGGGTGGACGAGGAGCTGGGCCGGGTGCGCGTGACGCGCGTCGTGAATGCGGTGGCGGCGGGGAAGATTCTGAACCCCAAGACAGCGCGCTCGCAAATCCTGGGTGGCGTCGTCTTCGGTATCGGGATGGCGCTGACCGAGGAGTCGATGATGGACCACAATCTCGGCCGCTTCATGAACCACAACATCGCCGAGTACCATGTACCGGTGAATGCCGATGTCCACGAGATCGACGTGATCTTCGTCGAGGAGCATGAGGACAAGATCAACCCGATCGGCGTGAAGGGGCTGGGCGAGATCGGCATCGTCGGTACGGCGGCGGCCATCGCCAATGCCGTGTTCCATGCCACCGGCAAGCGTATCCGGCACCTGCCGATCACCGTGGACAAGGTGATCGGAACAAGGGAGGCGGCTTAGCGCCTCCCGTCGCTCACGTGTCGAGAATGGGGATGAGATTTGCCGGCCGGTAGGGCGCCTTTTCCCCCTCCCGGTCTGCGTCGTTGGCGAGCAGCGCTACCTCCCGCCCGAAGCGCTGGCGGACGCTCTCATGCAGGCTCTCGTTGATGGTGGGCAGCGGGTTGCCATCCTCATCGGTCGGCCGGTACAGCCGCTCGTAGAAGGTAACCTCGGCCGGCACGCCGGCGATTTGGCGGATCGTCGGTGTCAGCCGATCCTTCCGCGACCAGTTCAGCCTTGATTCGTGTTGGGGGGAGAGCGGGTTCAACATGCCCGGCTGTGGCAGCATCTCCTGGTCGAACTGAAGGCCAGCGGCCTTCGCCTCCTCAGCCATCCAGTGGAGCGTGATATCGGCCAGCCGCCGGTCCTGGTAGCCGCCGCCCACATCGGAATGAGCCCCGGCGAACCAGACCTGCCGGATGTCGCACCCGGCCGGCTCCTTCCCGGTCCATAAGGTCGGCTCGAACTCGTCCCGGTGCTCATCGATCGCAAGCGCATGCCGGCCCTTGCGGATGATCCGGGACGGTGTTGTGTCGTGGAACTGGTAGTCATGGGCGGTCAGCTCATTCAGGACCGTGCCGGGGATGCCCAGCGCGCCCACCGTGTCCCAGACGCCCAGAAAGGCGATCCCGACATCCAGGTGGCAATCGGAGCCGTGCCTGCGGCAGAAATCCGCGGGCGATCGGGGTTCCGCCCTGCGGTAGTATTCCCAGGCGGCGGAGATGTCGCCGAGCCTCTGCCGCTTCAGCAACCCGCAACTGCTGATGAACCCCACAAGGCTTCGTGCGGTGAAGGCGCCGCGTGAGAAACCAAAGAGGTAGATCTGGTCGCCGGGCACATAGTTCTGCGCGAGGAACATGTAGCCGGATCGGATATTGTCATCAACGCCCTCGCCCGTCGCGCCGCCGAGCAGCTTCTGCAGCGCAATGCCGGTCGATCCCACCCCGCGGAGATAAAGGGTGAGCTGAGGTACCCCATCCGCCCCGCTATTCGCGCGCACGGCCCGGGCGATCCGGGCGACATTGGTTTCGGCGGCGCGGCTATCGGCGCTTTTCCAGGTGCCGTCGAAGCAGATGACAAGCCGCTTCATCTTCTCAGGCATTGCATGCTCCGTGATGTCATGACGGCATTATTGCAATAAGGCGCATGATAGCAGGAAGCAGCGGCCGGTGTCGCTCAAGCGAAGCCGGCTCAATACCGGCCTGCGCGTCTCGGGGCCTCTTCCTCGCGTGCCTCGTCGTCCAACACCAGGCTCTCCATCCCAGCTCGCCAGGTGACATGCCAGGTTCTGGGCCGGTCGGCGCGGCGGCGCAGCAGATCCAGCGTCCATTGCGGGTCGCCCAGGTCATGCATCGATCCGCCGGCCCGCCCCGTGACGCGCCAGCGTGTGGTGGCGAGGGAGGGGCCTTCATCCTCATCTGAGTCCCGCAGCAGCAACCCGATCCCACCCCCGGTTTCCGCCGCGAGCTGGAGGCGGCGCATGGCGGTGGCATCCGGCCGCTCCGCCATCAGCAGCACGGCCGAGACAGCGGGGCAGCGCAGCGCCTCCTCCGTCGCCCAGAGCGCGTCCGCATGGTTCGAGGGCTTGGCGGTGATCAGGCGCGAGGGCGGCAGGCCGAATTGCATCAGCCCGGGCGGGCAGGGATCGCGCGCGATCCAGAACACCGTGCCGCCGGAGCGCGCCATCAGCAGCGCCGCGAAGCCGGCAGCGGCCCCCGCACCATCCGACAGGATTTCGTGCAGCGCCGCGCGCGCCAGCCCACCGCCGGGCAGGTCGCGGTCCATCTCCGGGCAGAGGGGGATGGTGGGGGGCTCCTCCCGATCCGCCAGGCCGGCGCGTTCGATCCGGGCCATCCGGGCGCGGAGCGCGGCCATGACGGCGCGGCGGTCCATGCCGGCGGAACCCTCCGGAGGCGCCCCTCCTTCCCTTGCGGCATCGTGATGAACCTCTTTCGGGTCCTTGGAATAAGCGTCGGGGGGAGCGGCGCGACGAAGCCAGGGAGGCGAATCGAAGGGCATGCCAGTTCATACTATGTTCTTTTTTGGGCTGCACGCTCCAAGAAGGAGCCGCGCTGCCACGCCGGGCACATCCCGGTGAGGCCTGCACCCCCGCTGATCCCACGACGCGGGCTTCTCGCCCTGCTGCCGCTCTCTGCCTGTGCCGGGCTTCCAGCGATGGAGTCGGCGGGCACGCCCATCGCGCCATTGGTCGGCAGCGGTTTCGCGGCTCTGCATGCGGATGGGGTGGATGGGCCGGGCGCGCTGCTCGGCTCGGCGGTGTCCGTGGCGCCGGGGAAGGTGGCCTGCACCACCCATGCCCTGCCGCGCGGTGCGGGCGCCGTCTGGCTGCGGCGCAGGGGATGGCTCGCCAGTGCGCCATGTGCCCGTGCTGGCGCATAGCCCGCGCATGGACCTGTCGATCCTGGGGGACGGGGAGGGGCTTCTCGCCCCAGCCACTCTCTGTGGGCGCGTTGTCGAGGCCGGAGATCCGGTCTGGGCGGCGGGTATGCCGGGCATCGGTCCTGGCGTGGCCACCGGGGTTGTGGAGATCCCGGATGCCATCCTGCCCCGTTTCGGCCGCGGCTTCACCGCGCGTCTTGGGGCGCTGATGGGCTATTCCGGCGGGCCGGTGGTGGGGCCGGATGGACGATTGCGCGGCCTGGTCTCGGCCCTGCCGGATGGCGCGGGCACCCTTGCCCTGCTCAGCGGCATGGACCTCGGCGGCCTCGCCACGGGGCGGGACCGCCGGGTTTTCATCCTCTCCATCCAGCAGGTGGTGGAGGAGGTGTCACGGCTCAGCCGCGCCTGAGATTTCAGGGATCAGCCGCGCTGCCGGATATCCCATGGCGCACGGGCGACCTCTCGCTCCGCTTCGAGCCGGTTCAGCCCGATATCGGACAGCATCCGGTCGTCGAGGCTGGCGAGGATGCGGCGCTCCTCGATGGCGCGGGCCATGCGTGCCAACGCCGCCAGCCAGCCCTTGACCGGGACGCGGCGGGTGGCGGAGGCAGCCCCCCGAACGAAGGCGCCGCCAGGGATGACGTGACCGGACATGGGATGCGATCTCCTCTTTGAATGATGTCGCGAGGGGAAGATCGGCCCGGCAGCGTCATAAGGGAAACGAGTTGTTTTGAACTTCGGCATCAGCGATGCTGATGTGGTTATGATCACCATCCCTGCCGGGCTTGATCCCGACCTGCTGCGCTCCTTCGTGCTGGTGGCCGAAGGCGGCAGCGTCACCCGTGCCGCGATGCGTGTGGGGCGCACGCAATCCGCGGTTTCCATGCAGATGCGGCGATTGGAGGAGGCACTGGGCCAATCCCTGCTGCTGCGCGGCCCGCGCGGCCTCAGCCCCACGCCGCACGGCCTTTGGCTGCTGGACCGGGCACGGCGCCTGCTGGCCATGCATGACGAGATCGTGACGAATTTCCGCACGCCCGAAATCTCCGGCCTTGTCCGCCTCGGCTCTCCGGACGACTACGCACTGCTCTGGCTGCCCGAGATCCTGGCCGGCTTCGCCGAGTCACATCCCGCCGCCGAGGTGGAGGTGGTCTGCCTTCCCTCGAACGACCTGCTGAAGTGCTTCGACAAGGGCGAGCTGGACATCACCCTTTTCTCCGGCGGCAACGAGGCGCCGGGGGTGCCGGCTGAGACGCTCTGGCGCGGCCCGCTGCGCTGGGTCGGATCGACGGCCCGGCAGGCGCATCTGATGCGGCCCCTGCCGCTCGTGCTCTCCCATGGCGGCTGCACTTGGCGGATCGCGGCCACCAATGCGCTGGGGCGGGCCGGGGTGCCTTGGCGCATGGCCTATTCCTCGGCATCGCAGACCGGCACCCATGCGGTGGTGCTGGCAGGACTCGGCGTGACCGTGGGGCTGTCGGCCGCGCTACCGGCCGGGCTGCGCCTGCTGGGGCGGGAGGACGGGATGCCGGATCTGCCGGAACTCGAGATCGCGATGCTGCAGCATCCCGGCGCGGCGGCCGATGCGTTGGCGAACCATATCCGCCAGGGCTTCCGCGACCAGCCCGGAACGAGCGCGCGCGCGGCCTGAGCTTCCCGGGCGCAACTGGCCTGGCGTGGCTGGAATGGGTTGCGCGGCGCCGAGCCAGCGCCGAAGCTGCGCTGAGCCGTCCGGGAACAGGACGTGAGTAACGTTCGAGGAGCACACCATGATCCGAAGCCCGTATACGGGCCGGCGTGGGCTGATCGTGGCGACCGCCGCCGGCCTTGCCATGCCGTCCATCCTGCGCGCGCAAGGTACCTGGCCAGAGCGGCCGATCCGGCTCATCGTCCCCTGGCCGCCCGGCGGCTCCACCGATGCGGTCGCCCGAATCTTCCAGCCCCGCCTGGCCGAGGTGCTGGGCCGGCCCGTCATCATCGAGAACCGCGGCGGCGCCTCTGGCGCGATCGGGGCTGGCGAAGCGGCGCGCTCGGCGCCGGACGGCTACACTTGGATGCTCGCCTACGATACCGAGGCGACGAACCAGACGGTCATGCGCCTGCCCTATAAGGCCCTGGAGGCCCTCTCGCCCGTCTGCCTGGTTGCGACCGGCCCTCTCGCTCTCGTCGCCCATGAGTCGACGCCCTACCGCACCTACCAGGATGTGGTGGATGCAGCGAAGAAGGCGCCAGATACCATCAACTACGCGACGTCAGGCGTGGGTGGGCTGGCGCATGTCGCCACCACGCTGCTCCAGCAGAAGGGTGATTTCCGCCTCACCCATGTCCCATATCGTGGCGGCGGCCCGGCCGCGCAGGACGCGGTCGCGGGGCATGTGCCGCTCTTCATGACGAACGTCGTGGTGGTCAATCAGCACATCAAGAGCGGGACGCTGCGTCCGCTGGGCGTGACCACTCGCACCGCATCCCGCCATGTACCGGGCGCCAAGTCCTTTGCGGAGCAAGGCGTGGGCGACTTCGAGGCGCCGACCTGGTGGATGCTGCTTGGCCGCACAGGAACACCGGAGCCGATCCTGGCCCGGATGAGCGCCGCGATCCGGCAGGTCGTGCAGGAGCCGGAAGTCCGCCAGAAGATCGAGGAGCAGGGGGCCGATATCGTGGCCTCCGACCCCGAGGGGGCGCGGCGTTTCCTGGGCGGCGAGATCGAGAAGTGGGGAGCCGTGATCCGTTCCGCGGACATCCGGGCGGACGGCTGAGCGCCGGGCGGCGGAGGTGCCGGGAGCGGCGCCTCCACCCTATGCGTTTGAGGGAAACATCAAAAATCAACTACATAGACGGTCCGTGCCGCCGATCTCCGTGACGTCGGCGGAAAGTCACGAAACTTCCCAAAAAGGGGTTTGACGGGTCAGCCTGACGCCCATATAAGCCGCCCAACGCCGACGGACGAAGCGCTTCAAACGCTCCGCTCCATCGGTTCCTCCCTCGGATGCAGGGCCGGTCATCAGGTAGCTTGAAAGAGCTGCCCGGTGACACTTCTTCGCCTCCGAAGGTTTTGTTCTTTCACAATTATATCTGTTTTCCTGAAGACGAGAAGAGTTTTTCGGAGCTCTTGCCTGGGCTGACGGGTTGTTTGGGTGGGCCTTTTATAGGTTTGCCTGGGTGGCGTGTTGGCTGGCGTGATGATTTGGGGAGGGATGCGTGGCCAGTGCTACGGATTTCGAGCCGGCGTCATGGGTGAGGGTTACGGGTAGTAGAAGTGAGCGAGTGGAGTTTTGGTTAGGGTCTTTTCGGATGGATTCGGGGCTTTCGGGCCTGGGGTTCTGATGAACTTGAGAGTTTGATCCTGGCTCAGAGCGAACGCTGGCGGCATGCTTAACACATGCAAGTCGCACGGGCATTTCGGTGTCAGTGGCGGACGGGTGAGTAACGCGTAGGAACATGTCCAGAGGTGGGGGACAACC
>DATCMG010000415.1:0-2201 GCA_036563555.1 Roseomonas sp.
GAGAAGGCGGTGCTGCTGCAGCATGGCGCCGTGCAGGGCGTGGAGGCGAAGGACCAGGACAAGGCGACGGAATGGCTGAACAGCAACTCCGCCGGTACCGGCCCCTATCGACTGGTGCGCTGGGAGCGCAACGGCCAGATCCTGTTGCAGCGCAACCCGAACCATTGGCGCGGCGCGCCTGCCTTCGAGCGGGTGGTGATCCGGCATCTGTCCGACAGTGCGGCGCAACTTCTGGCCGTGCGCCGCGGCGATGTGCACGCGGCTTTCAACCTTATCCCCGAGCAAATCGCGACGCTGCGCGACGATCCGAATGTTCGCGTGGAACGGCTGCCGAGCCTCGATTTCGTGTACATGGCGCTGACCGGGAACCCGGCTGCCAATCCGGCGCTGGCAAAGAAGGAGGCAAGGCAGGCGGTTGGCTACGCCATCGATTATGATGGCATCCTGAACAGCCTGCTGGGCGGAGCCGCGCTGCGCCCGGCGCACTTCCTGCCGATCGGCGTGAACGGCAGTACGGAGCAGATCGCACGCGAAATCGGCTTTCGGCAGGACCTGGACAAGGCGCGGCAGCTTCTCCAGGCCGCCGGCGTGCCGGACGGGTTCGAGATGGAGATCGCCTATGGCCAGGCCGCGGTCGCCGGCATTTCCTATCAGGTGCTCGGGCAGAAGCTGCAGTCGGACCTGGCGCGCGTGGGTATCCGCGTTCGGCTGAACCCGATGGATCAGGTGAATCTCCGCACGGTCTATACCCAGGGGCGGGAGGCAGGCGGCGTGCTGACATTCTGGAACCCGCCGGCCGTGTCGAACGACCTCTGGGCCAGCGCGGTGGTGGAGCGGGTGGCACGCCGCGTCCATTGGGACGTTCCGGCCGAGATGACCGAACTTGTGAAGCGCGCCTCGGAAGAGCAGGACCTGGCGAAGGCCGCCGAGCTCTGGGTGGAGTGGCAGCGCAAGGTTGTGGACCAGGCGAACCACTTCGTCCTGTTCCAGCCGATTTATCAGATCGCGGTGCGCAATAGCGTCAAGGAATTCCCGCTGACCGCAGCGGGGTGGCAGTTGGATGCGGGGAAGGTCACGCTGGCCTGATCAGGGAGGCCGGGGGAATGAACTCCCCCGGCGCCCTACCTCCTCAACCGCGCAAGCCGATGCGCGGCCTCCGCATTTACGGCTCCCTCGGGAAGTTGCCCGGCGACCAGGGCCGCCACTTGCCGCACCGTATCCATGGCCTGGTGCTCCGCCGCCTGCGGCGTGAGGCCACCCAGATGCGGTGTGGCGATCACGTCCGGGCGGCGGGCGAGGCGGAGGGAGGGCATCTGGTCCGGCGCGCGGCCCACATCCATCGCGGCGCCTGCGAGATGGCCGGATTCCAGCGCCGCCTCCAGCGCGGCTTCGTCCACCAGCTCCCCACGGGAGAGGTTGATGAAGAACGCGCCTCGGCGCATGGCGGCGAAGGCGCCCGCATCCATGAGGTTGGCGGTTTCCGGTGCCGCGATGGCGAGGCACACGACGAAATCCGCCGAAAGTGCCTCTCGGAACCCGGCGGACTGCACGCCGTGTTCCTCTGGCGGCGTGTAGGGATCATAGGCCAGCACGCGCATTCCCAGGGCCCGCGCGATCGTGCCCAGGCGCCGCGCGATGCGTCCGTAGCCAATCAGCCCGAGCGTTGCGGCGGAGAGCTGCGTGCCGGTGCGGGGTGGCGGGATCTCGCCACGGTGATAGGCGCCGGCCGCGTGGGAAATACCGCGCGCGAGGTCCACCATCATCCCGATGCCCAGCTCCGCCACCGCATCCACGAAGCCGGGCGTCGCGCGTGTCACGAGGATGCCATGGGCCGAGGCCGCGGGCACGTCCACCGTGCTGATGTCCACCGCGCAGCGCAGGAAGGCGACAAGGTCCGGCGCCGCGGCGAAGGTCGCCGCGGTGCCCGGGCTACCGCGATAGGCGATGATGGCCTGGCAACCGGCGGCAGCCTGGGCCAGCTCCCCGTCTCGCAGGTCGCGGTCCGTGGGGTTTCGGACGACCTCCGCGTGTTCCAGCAGCGCAGCAAGGGCGCGGTCGCCGAAATAGCCAGGGAAGGCCTCGGCGGTGTGGGAAAGGAAGACCTTCACCGGGCGAACTCCGCAGTGCGCTTCTCATTGAAGGCGCGGATCCCTTCCAGGTGGTCACCGGCCGAGAAGCAGAGGACGTTCATCTCGTTCTCG
>DATCMG010000462.1:0-1785 GCA_036563555.1 Roseomonas sp.
GTCTACCTCGCCCTGCACGGAGCAATGGCGGTGCGTGGCGTCCCGCGGCCGGAAGCCGACATCGCCCGGCGCGTCCGGGCGGTGGTCGGGCGCGAGGCCTTCATTACGGCGACCTTCGACCCGCATGGCAACGAGGACGAGACGTTCTTCCGGCACGCGGATATGGCCTTCACTGTCAAGTACTACCCCCATTACGACATGCATCTGCAAGGCGAGCGCGCCGCGCGTATGCTAGTTCGTGCCATTCGCGGCGACTTCCGGCCAACGCCCGTGGTTATCAAGGTCCCGATCATCTCCCCGACGGGCATGCAGTGGACCGGCGCATCCCCATGGTCCGACCTCATCCAACGCGCCCTGACCTGGGAGGCGCGAGAGCCGGACGTGTTCGTCAACGTCTTCTTCGGCTTCCCCTGGGCGGATGTCCCGGACGGCGGCATGACTTTTCAAGTCATTACCAACGGCGATCCTGCAATGGCTGAGCGGGTGGCGCGCGATATGGCGGACACCGCCTGGCGCAAGCGCGAGGCGCTGCTCCACTCGACCCGCGTCCTTCCGATCGCAGATGGCGTGACGGAGGCGAGGGAGACAGTCAGGGCCGGCCAGACACCAGTCGTGTTGGCAGATCACAGCGACCGCTCGGGTTACGCGACCTGGCTGCTCCGGGAGATCATCGACCAGGGCCTCGGCCGCACGCTGATCGCCACCATCGCCTCCCCGGATGTCATCAGCGCGCTGGTCGCCAGCCACGCGAAGCCCGGCGATGCCTTCGACATGGAGGTCGGCGGCCGAGCCGACCTGTCGGCGGGCGATCCTGTTCGGATCTCCGGGACGGTCCTGAGCGTGGGGAAAGGGGCGACGGAGCGCAGCACGGGCGGTGGACAGGGCTGGGCCTGCATAGGCTTCGGCCAGGGCAACGTCCTCGTTGTCAGCCCGTTCCTGGCGCAGATTCTTGAACCATCCGAGCTTTGGGCGCTTGGCCTGAAGGCGGAGGATTTCGACGTGATCGCCATCAAATCGCGCGTGCATTTCCGCCGCGGCTTCGATGACAGCGGCTTCGCCCGCACGATCCTGCTCGTGGAACCTCCGCAGCCGTTCCTCGGGACGATCCGCCTGGACGGCCTGGCTTATGAAAACATGAAGCTGACGGACTACTATCCTTACGGGCAGCCAGCCTTCGCGGTTCAGTCCTGACGGGAATGCCTGCTTATCCCTGTGCCCGCCGAACTTGGGACAATGTGTCTTGAGGTGCTGGCAGGATTTTATCGCGTGAGGTTACCATGCCGGTCAGGCCACCCCGAAGGCGTGCCGAGCAACCGCGGCTTCGGTCAGCGCAGGACAACCACAACAAAGGAAGGTGTCGAAGAAGAAGCTGCTGCTGAGCGGACCACAAGCAACGGCAGCATTGTTGGTAGGCCTGAGCTGGTAGAGGCGCAGGCCCTGCCGAGCAGTCCGACCCCCTGCATGGCTCGGGCCAAACAAGCAACCGTAGAGGGTTTCAGATGGCTATATCCTCGCTTCGCATCGCCCTAACGGGTGACAGCATTCTGCAACGCCGGCTGCTCTCCCGCCGCGATCCGGTGCTGCGTCCGCTCTTCGACCTGATCCGCGGCGCGGATGCGGCTTTCACTAATTTCGAGACCCTCGCCAATGACTTCCGCGGCGACCCGGCACTGGAATCCGGTGGCTCTCATTTCGGCGCCCCCGCCTGGGTGCTGGACGAACTGGCAGAGGCCGGCTTGGGCCTTTTTGCCGCCGCCACCAACCACGCGCTCGATTACGGTGTGG
>DATCMG010000468.1:0-2104 GCA_036563555.1 Roseomonas sp.
TTTCACGGCATTGGTCGTCAACTCGTGCAGGGCGAGTGAGAAGTTCTGCACTTGGCGAACCGTGAGATGCACCTTGGGGCCGGAGAGCACCACCTTTGGCGGGTTGATCTCCGTGTGGGCCTCCAACTCCGCGCGGACCAGGGCGCCGACCTCGGCGGTGTCGCTGCCGAACTCGCTCAGCAGGCCCTGCGCCCGGCTGAGGGCCTGAAGCCGGGCCTGGAAGTCGGCGGCCGCCCCGTCTTCGCCCAGGGTCTTGGAGGTGTGCGCAGGGCAGCCCTCTAGGAGGAGCCTTCGAGCAGGCCGCGGACGCTATCGAGGGAGCCCTCCATGCCGATGAGCTCCTGACGGATGGCCTCGAAGGGAGAGGGAGAGGGGCTGGTCTGGGGCGAGGTGGACGAGGCCGGCGGGGCGCTGCGGCTGCGGGACAGCAAGGAGGGCGTGTCGGTTCGGCCGCTCGGGCGGGCGGCGCTCGACGCGCTCCCGGCCCGCCCCGGGGCGGGCACCGGGTCATACGTCTTCCCCGGGCGGCAGGCGAACGCGCCCTACGGCAGCCTCCCGGGGCCTGGGAGCGCATCGCGAGGAGGGCCGGGCTGGACGGGGAGGTCACCCTGCACACCCTGCGGCACAGCTTCGCCTCCACCGCCGCCGACCTGAACTACAGCGACGCGACCATCGGCGCGATCCTGGGGCACGCGTCGGGCACCATCACCGGGCGCTACATCCACCACCTCGACGAGGTGCTCGTCGCCGCCGCCGACCGCGTCTCGGGCGAGGTCCGAAGACAGATGAGGGAAGGACGGCGGCGATAAGACCGACTGCTGAAGGGCGGCCGAGGGCCGTCCGGCGACCTCCAGGGCGATCGCCGCGCGTCGCTCCCGGCCAATGGTCGGCGCTGGGCACGACACGCCAGGCTGGCGTCTGGCCAGGGAGTCCGGCCCATGCAAGCCTGATCCGCACGCTGACACTCACAGGACCCGCGACACCTTGTCTGCCGAGACCACTCCGTTGCACCAGGACGGATCAATCGGGACGGGCTTCAGCTGGATCGCCTTCTACGAGGACCCGGCCACCCGGCTGCTCTGGTGGGAAGGACGCCAGGCGGAGCTCATCGCGTTCCTGGATGCCCTGCGGACGCGCAGCCTCAAGGTGACCCCGCTCGAGGACCGCGACGCGACCGGTGCTCGCCTCAACCTGCGCGAGATCGACCCCTTCACGTTCTTTGGGTCCTTCAACCGGGCGGTCGGCGAGGACCAGCGGCGCGAGATCACCACCGGTTGACGCGAAGGAGTGGGCCAACGACGCCCAAGGCCCGTATCAACCCGGGCCGAAGCCCGAGCCAGCCACGCGGTACTCCGGGCGTGGCGGGCTGAAAATGTCGAGAATCCGGGCGCCCTCGGGGCCGGCGCGCATTGTGTGCGGTACGCCGCCCGGCGTGCGCCAAAAGTCCCCCTTGCGCACCGCGATCTCCTCCCCGCCTTGCACGCGGACCGCGCTGCCCTCCAGCAGCACGCCCCACTGTTCCTCCGGATGGGAATGAACCTTGCCCTCGGCATTCGGCGCGATCGTGACGACGGAGAGCATCGCGTGCTCGCCGGCGAAGATGCGCGCGGTCAGGCCCGGGGCCAGGTCGCGGTGAATGCCGTCCGTGCCTGTGTCGAGGTTGTGGAATTCATCTGCCTGCATGACGTCGGTCCTTAACTGCTCAAGCCAGTGCTCAGGCCGGCTTGGAGCCCAGCGCGAGCCGAAAACGGTTCTTGACGTAGACGCCGTCGCGCGGCGGCAGGATCCGGGGCAGGTTCTCCGCCTTGATCTTCACCACCGCCAGATTCAGGCTCTCCTTAGCATGGACCCGCCGGCGCAGCGGCTCCACTCCCTGCCTCTCCGTGATCAGGTCCACCTTCGGGAAGTTGCAGGCCTCCGCGACGCGAGTGAATTCGATCCCCTGGCCGGCATGGCTCGGCTGCATCCCCGTCTCGCCAAAATGCCCGTTGTCCAGGATCACGAGGCTGAGGTTTCGTGGCTTACGGAGCGAGATGGTGGCGAGGGCACCGAAGCCCATGAGCTGCTCGCCGTCGCCCGTCACCACCATAACTGGGCGGTCAGG
>DATCMG010000472.1:0-1968 GCA_036563555.1 Roseomonas sp.
TTCGCCCTGCTGGTGCCGCCGCCGGACGCGACGCTCTTTTACCGGAGCTGGCTGGAGCGTCGCCTCGGTTGGCGGGCGGCCTGACGCGCAGCGCCCCCCGCGTGAGGCCGATCAGGCAAAAAGCGCGAGAAGGTTGGCGCCACTGGCCGTGGCCGTGCCGCTGCCCGCCGCGGACATGACATAGCGCTCGGCGAGCTTCGTCGCCTGCTTCGCATCGGTGAGCTTGGCAAGGTCGATGCGGGAGGTGATGGCGCGGGCCTGGGTTTCCACCTCCTGGATGGCGATCGTCTGGGGCAGGCCGAGTGCGCCGGTGACGACGCGGCGGAGCACGGCATCGCCCAGCACCTCATAGGCCGTCACCTTGGCGCCCGTCGCCATTCGCTGCTTGAAGTAGAGGGCATCGGAAATCCCCGTCGCCTCCGCGTCCTTGGAGACGCGCCACTGATAGGCGGTATAGCCCTCCGTCAGTGTTTTCTGCACCGTGGCGTCGCGCAGCCCATCCAGGCCGCGCTTGGCGAGGCTGAGGGTTGCGGCGGCGCTCTTCCAGCGCGGATCCGTGGCGGCGAGCTTCGAAGCGACGGATTTTGGATCGCTGGTGTCCGACATCAACGCGCGCACCGCGAGGCCGGGTGCATCCACCGCGTCCGGCAGGCCGAGCGCGGGCAGGAGCACGGCGGAGACGCGCGGGTCGCGCAGCGCCGCCTCCACGCTCTTCGCGCGGGAAATGCCCTCGGTGAAGCGGGCGAGCGCCAGCTTCACCGAGGCGTCCTTCGATATCGTGGCTACGCCCTTCTCCTCCGCCCCTGCGGCCGAGGCGCGGCGGAAAGCCAGTAGCGCCGCCGAGCCATCACCCGTGGCGCCGTAGATGCCGCCGCCGAGGATTGAAAGGGCGAGCGAGCCGGACATCGTGGATCCCCCTCGATTCAGCCCTGCATCGAGAGCCCGGCAGCCATGTTCTCGTTCACCTCGACGAGAAAGGCGAGGTCGGGCTCGTCCCGGTCCATCTCCCGCAGCACGGTGCGGCCGACCGAGATGATGGAGGCGCGCAGCGGCGGCGGCAGGGCGTTGGTGGGATCGAGCAGCACGCCCTCCACCGCCAGCCAGAGGCGGCGGTTGTCGGCCAGCGCGCGGATCGCGCGCAGCCCGGCCTCGGCGCCCTGGCCCTGGGCGGCGCGTAGCGCGCCGTTCACGCGGCGGAACACATCCGCCTCCTGCACCCGCGGGGGCAGCGCCGCCCGCGCGGCACGATAGGCAATGGCAGGGTTGGGATGCGGCATCATGCGGTCATCTCTTCCAGCACAGGTCGGGTGGTGGGGGGCGGGGCGATGCCGAGCACCGCCTCTTCATGCCGCATCACGCGGCGGGCCAGCTTCAGGGCCGTGTAGCAGTCATCCTCCTCCGCAGCCGTCAGCGCGCGTTCGAGCATGGCGGAGGCGAGGTTGGAGGTGGTGGCGGCCTGAAACTCGGCGATGAGCTGACGGGCCGCTTCCAGCCCGCGCTCACGCTCCTCCTCGCTGCCGATATAGGCGGTCTGCAGCGCGAAATAGATGCGGCGCGCGGGGGTGTCGGCGTCCTCGGGCGGCAGGATCTGCTTGCCGAAGAGGAAGCGCGCCTTCGCCGTCAGCTCGATGCGTGTGCGGTTGCGGAAGCGGATGGGTGCGCCGTTGACGACCATCAGGTCGCCTTGGCGCAACTCGAGAACCAGCGTGGACACGGTATTCGCGTTCCTTCGTGGCTTGCGGTGCGGGCCGCGTGCCTTGTGCGGCGTCCGCACCGCCGTCGGGGGAAATTCTCCGCCCGGCGCGATGGAGGGGGGACGGGACGTGGCGCCGCGGATCTTTCACGGCGCCGCGCCGTTCAGCGGAAGAGGCTGAGCAGACTCTGCGGCGCCTGATTGGCGATGCTGAGCGACTGCGTGCCGAGCTGCTGCTTGATCTGCAGCGCCTGAAGTTTCGCGCTTTCCTTCGC
>DATCMG010000477.1:0-1674 GCA_036563555.1 Roseomonas sp.
ACCGCGGCGGCCTGCTCGTCGTTGAAGCGCCATCCGAAGGCAGGCATGGCGGGCGATGTGGGGGCGTGCGGCGTATAGGCGGCACGGACTCCCTGCAACACGACGCGCAGCACCGTCTCGCTGCCCTCCTGCTGCACCACCTGGCTGCCGGCGAGACGGGGGAAAATGTTCGGCACCCCCTGTCCTTCCCGCGTGTGGCAAGCCATGCAGCGATCGACATAGAGCGCCTCGCCGGCCCTCATCCGCTCATCACCGGCTGAGAGTGGCGCGCGGGCGAGCGGCGCGGGGGATTGGAAGGGCGGCTCCTTCAGGTAGACGGCCATGGCCCGCAGGTCGGCATCCGTCATGAGGGCGGTGGAGTACTCCACCACCTCCGCCATGGGGCCGGAGGCGGCGCTGCGGGCATTGCGGCCGGTCTTCAGGTACTCGATCAACTCCTCCATGCTCCAGCTGCCGAGGCCGGTGCGCTGGTCCTCCGTCAGGTTGGCGACGAACCAGCCCTGGAGGGGGCCACCGGTGAAGCGCCGGCTGCCACGGTCGCCGCCCAGCGCATTTTTCGGCGTGTGGCAGGCGCCGCAATGGCCAGGTCCTTCCACGATATAGGCGCCGCGATTCCATTCAGGGGAGCGCGCCGGATCCGGGCGAAACTCGCCGGGTTCGAAGAAAAGCGCGTTCCAGGCGAGCATCGAGGCGCGAATGTTGAAGGGGAAGGGCAGCGTGTTGCGGTCCACGACATTCCGCACCGGCTCCAGCGCGCCGAGATAGGCATAGATCGCGTCGGAGTCCTCGCGGGGCATGCGGGTGAAGTAGGTGTAGGGGAAGGCGGGATAGAGCCGGGCGCCGTCCGGGCGGATGCCTTCATGCATCGCGCGGTAGAACTGGTCGGAGGTCCAGGTGCCGATGCCGGTTTCGCGGTCCGGCGTGATGTTGGGCGTTGCGATCAGGCCGAAGGGTGTTTCGATCGGCCGGCCGCCGACGAATCCCTGCGACCCTGTCTTCTCCCCATTCGGGTTCATGTGGCAGGCGACGCAGTCGCCGAGGATGACGAGGTAACGGCCGCGCTCCACCTCGGCGAAATTATCCGGCGCCGCGTGCAGCGGCGGCATGGCGAGCAAGGCGGCCATGCCCGCCATCACGGCGAGGAGGCGCGGGCGCATCAGGCCTGCACCAGAGGCTGGCCGGGGTTTTTCAGGTATTGCTTCGTGATCGCGTCCGCCGCGAAATAGGCCAGCGCACCCACCGTGCCCGTGGGATTATAGCCGGGATTCTGCGGGAAGGCCGAGGCACCGAGCACGAAGATGTTCGGCGCGTCCCACATCTGCTGGAACTTGTTGACCGCCGATGTCCGGGGATCGTCGCCCATGATCGCGCCGCCCGTGTTGTGGGTGGTCTGGTAAGGGACGACGTTCCACGGCCCCTTCTTCGGGTTCGCGACGATCTGCTTCGCGCCCATCGCCCGCATGATCGGCACCATCTTCTCAGTGACGTAGGCGGACATGCGCTCCTCATTCGGCTTGAAGTCGAAGGTCATGCGGAGGAGCGGGCGGCCGAGCCGATCCTTGTAGGTCGGGTCCAGGTCCAGGTAGCAGTCGCGATAGGACATGTTGCTGCCCTGGCTGCCGACATTGGCGTAGGTCAGGTAGTTGTCCCGCGTCGCCTTCTTCCAGGCGCTGC
>DATCMG010000481.1:0-3534 GCA_036563555.1 Roseomonas sp.
GTTCACGCCAGCCGAGTGCGCCAACCTCTTCACAGCCGCAGGCTATGAGCCAGAATGAATGGAGTCCGCTCTAGCCGCGAGGCATCGACAGCCTCCACGGCGGGACGGCGGCGCCTGTGCCTATGTCGGCGGGGTGCCCGCTCGGCTCAAGCCGCCCGCACCTCGGTCACGAAGTGGGTGACGGTGCCGTCGAGCAGCTCGGCCTGCTGGACGAGGTCGGACGTGGCGGAGAGACCTGGGAGGGGGCCGCGCCGGCCTCGGTCGAGCGCAGGCCGACGCCGGCGATATTGGCGTAGACCGCCCCGTTCGCGCGTGCCGCCTCCTGCACGGTGCGGGCGATCTCGCAGGTCGCGGCCGTCTGCTCATCAACTTCCACGATCGCCACCGCGATTTCGGTCACCGCCTCGTTGGTGCGCCCGATGCCCCTGATCGCCGCCATCGCCTGCCCGATCGCGTACTGGATGGCCCTGATCTGCCCCCCCTCTCCGTCAGAGGCAGGAGCCAGATGGCTCAATGCAGCGAAGCGGCGGTGCGCGGTGGTTCAGCCGCCGACGTCGTTTGAGCTGACGGTCGCTGCAGCCTGGGTCGTTCAACTCGCGTTGCGTCGGTAGCGCTGGCGAGGTGCAGCCCACACCGTAAGAAAGTCCAAAAGAGCGGAGGCCTGGCGGGTCACCCGCCAGGCCTCCGCGAGAACCGATAGCGCTAAAATCAGCTGAAGATAGCGCCTCGGTGTTCGGGCATCGCAAAGTTAGATTAAGCTGCGCGCACCGCCCGCAGGAACCCGGCCGACTTCTCCCGCAAGATGGCGGTCTGCCCGGCCAGGGCCTCGGTGGCGGAAAGCATGCCGCCGGCGGCCTCCCCGGTCTCCTCGGCGGCGGCACGCACGCTGGCGATGCTGCGGCTGACTCGGTCGGTGCTGCCGGCCACCTCGGCGGCACTGCGGGCGATCTCCTGAGTGGTCGCACCCTGCTGCTCCACGGCGGCGGCGATGGCGGTCGCGATGCCGCTGGTGCGCTCCACCGTCTCGCCGATGCCGCGGATCGCTTCCACCGCGCCCGTGGTGGCCGCCTGCATCTGCTGGATCTGGCTGGAGATCTCCTCCGTGGCCTTGGCGGTCTGGGCGGCCAGGGTTTTCACCTCGCTCGCCACCACGGCGAAGCCCCGGCCCGCCTCGCCGGCGCGTGCCGCCTCGATGGTGGCGTTCAGCGCCAGCAGGTTCGTCTGGCCGGCGATATCGCCGATCAGCCGGACCACATCCCCGATCCGCGCCGCGCTGTCGGACAAGCCGCGCACCGTGCCATCCGTCGCCCGCGCCTCGGAGACGGCCTGGGCGGCGACCTCCGCGGCCTCGGCCACGCGGCGGGTGATCTCGGTGATGGAGGCCGCCATTTCCTCGGCGGCGGCGGCAACCGCCCCCACCTCCCCGCTGGCGCGGGCGGCGGCATCGGCCACCTGGGCGGCCTCGCGGCCCGAGCGGCCGGCAGTGTCATGCACCCCGCCGGCGGCGCGGCGCAGCGAATCCACCTCGCCCGCCAGGTTCTCGACCACGGCGCCCACCTCGGCCTCGAAGGTGTCGGCCAGGCGGGCCTCCTCCGTCGCCAGGCGCCAGGTGAGCATCGGCCCGGCATAGGCGCCCTGCCCATCCGTGATGGCGCTGGCCTGCAGGTCCACCACCTCGGCCCCAAGGCGCAGACGGGCGCGGTGCGGCAGGGCGGCGGGGTCGGACAGGGCGGCGCACAGCCCGGCCATCCCGTCCAGCGGCAGATCCTCGATCGCGTGGCCCACCACCGGCTCGGTCACGCCCAGCCGGGCCAGCACCACGCCCATCTCGGCATTCACATGCGTGACGCGCAGCGCCGGATCAGCGGCCATCAGCCCCAGCGGCATCTGCTCGATCATCTGCGCCTGGGCAAAGGCGCGACCCACCGTTCCGCGCAGCTCCTCCAGCGCCGCGGCGATCCGGCCGGTCTCGTCCCGCGAGGCGCGGTCCCGCACCTCCGCCTCGCCGCCCGGCGCGGTGTCGCCCGCGGCAATGGCGCGCACCCGCGTCGCCGCCCGGCGCAGCGGCGCACCGATGGCCCGCGCGCTGGCCCAGGATGAGGCAAGCAGGATCAGCGCCACGGCGCCGCCGATCCAAAGGGTGAAGCCCTCCACCCCGTTCAGGGCGCGGTCCATCATGCCGCGGCGCTCCGCCGCGTCATCCCCCAGCAGGCGGGTGGCCTGGCCCAGCGCGTTCCGCAGCCCGGCGGCGGCGACATCCGCCTCCTCGGTGCGAATCTTCTCCAACTCCGCCAGGGTGGCCAGGATCGTCTCGGATGCCTCGGCCAGCCCGGTCGCGATCGTGCCGACGCGGGCCACGTCATCCTTCATTCGTTCCGACATCGTGTAGGACTGCACCCCGCGCAGATGCACGCGCTGCTGCGCGAGGGCGCGGCGCACGCGGCGGGACTGGGCGTCCTCCCCAGTCACCAGGAAGCGCTGCACGGCCAGGCGCGCCTCGTTCACGGCGTTGCTGAAGGCCATGATGCGGCCCCGGACCTCGTCCACCTGGGCGCGGTCGGGGATCTCGAACTCCAGCGAGCCCAGCACGGCCTCCATGCCCTGGTCGAATTCGGAGGTCAGGCGGTAGAGCTTGTCGTCCCGCGCCTCGATCATGCGGGTGCGGGCCGCCAGCATCCGGTCGATGGCGGCCTCGTAGCCGTGGGTGGCGGGGATGGCGGCCCGCGCCGCGTCCCGCGCGGCGGCCTGGGCGGTGACCTTCGCGGCCTCCTCCGCCAGCTCCCGCGCGGCGGCCAGCGCCGTCCGGGCCTGCCGGGCGGCCGCGTCAGCGGCAGGGAGCGTCTGGGCACTGCCGAGATCGGCCTCCGCCACCGGCGCCTCGCCGGCACGTCCCTGCGCCCGTTCCACCAGGGCGAGAACCCGGGCCGCGCCGCGCAAGGTGTCCTGCTGCTCCGCCACGCCCCGCACCTCGAACCAGACGAGGCCGACCAGCCCCCCGAGCAGTGAGAGGGTCAGCCCGGCACTGGCACCGAGCTTCCGGGCGACGGATAGGTTCTGGAACGCGCGCATGGCTCCGGACGGCTCCTTGTCTGAATGGCCGGCAATCTGCGGCGGAATTCCCTAACCGACGGATAAGCCCAAGCCTTGCGCCCGGCGGGGCCCGGGCGCAGATCCCGCGGCGTGCTGCACCTCATCAAGCTGGCTGTGGGGCCCAAGGACGTCGCGGCGATGGAGCGCGGCCAGGCCCTGCGCGCCCGCGGCCCGGAGGGCCTGCGCCACGTCACCCGCATGACGCCGAAGCGCGCCCCGGAGATCCTGGAGGGCGGCTCGATCTACTGGGTGGTCGCGGGGGTGCTGCGCGTGCGCCAGCGCATCCTGGCGATCGAGCCCGTGCGGCGCGCCGATGGCACCGCCGCCACCGCCCTCATCCTGCAACCCGGGCTCGTGCCCGTGCATCCGCGCCCCGTGAAGGCCTTCCAGGGCTGGCGCTACCTCGCGGCCGAGGTGGCGCCGCCCGATCTGGCCGAGGGCGAC
>DATCMG010000257.1:0-4066 GCA_036563555.1 Roseomonas sp.
GCAGAGGCCGTCCTGCTGCCAGGCGTGGCCCTCCCGGATCTCGCCGCCCTCCAGCCGCAGGCGGAACTCCGGTTCGCCGGGCAGGCCGAGCAGGACAGGGCGGCTCTGCAAGGCAGTGCAGAGTGGCGGCAGGCCGCGCTCGCTCTCCCGCAGCCGCTCGCGGCTCTCACTGATCTCGGCCTCGCTGCCGGCGGGCAGTTCCAGTGCCGCCAGGATCGCGCGCATGGTTTCCGGGGAGACCGTGTGGTCGCGCCCGTTCACGTCACGCCACTCCACCGTGATCCCGGCAGCCTGGGCGAGTTCGCGAAGCTCGTGGTCACTCATGCGCGGGATCCAAAAGGGCAATGGTGGTGTGGGCCGGCAGCCTTCCCGCCGCGAGGGATGCGGCGGCGCCGAGGGCACTCTCAAACAGCATCCGGCCGGTCGCCGCCTTAACCTGCGCTGGCGCCGCGCCAAGATTCGCCGCGATGGTCAGGATCGCGCCATCCCCCATGCGCCAGCGCGCGAGCACGGCGGCATCGCCCACCACCTCCGCGCCTTTGGCCATCGCCCCGCGCAGGCGCGGGATGATCTCGGCATGGCGGATCGCCAGCAGCGCCTTGTGATAGGCGAGGATGGCGTCATGCGGCGCGCGCTCCGCCTCGCCGGGATCGGGGCGGGAGCGTTCAAAGGTGGCGGGGTCGTTCGGGTCGGGGATGCGGGCGCGGGCGGCCTCGTCCTGGAAGGCCTTGAAATGGGCGAACTCCTTGCGGCGCCCCTCGCGCACGGCCTTGGCCAGTTCCGGATCGGGGAATCCGGTGAAGAAGAGGAAGGGAGCGGTCGCGCCCCATTCCTCCCCCATGAAAAGCATCGGGATCTGCGGGCAGAGCAGCAGCAGCGCGGTGCCCGCGCGCAATGCGGCGGGATCGGCCAGCGCGCTCAGCCGCTCCCCCATCGCACGATTGCCGACCTGGTCGTGGTTCTGCAGGAACAGCACGAAGGCCGTGGGCGGCAGATGCCCGGAGGGCTCACCGCGCGGGCGGTGGAGATGCGGCATCTCCTCACCCTGGAAGAGAAAACCCTCCGACAGCACGCGGGCGAGCTTCTTCGCGCCGTCATCGGCGAAGTCCTCGTAATAGCCTTCGCGCTCGCCGGTCAGCAGGGGGTGCAGGGTGTTGTGGCCGTCATCATTCCACTGCGCGTCGTAAAGGCCGGGGACGAGCTTGGAGGCGGTGTTGCCCTCGTTCTCCAGGACGAGATGCACCTCGCGTCCTGTGATCTCCGATCGTATGCGGCGGGCCAGCACGTCCAGCCAGGGCTGCTCGGCGATGGCGTGCACGGCATCGAGCCGCAACCCGTCGATATGGTAGTCGCGCAGCCACATCAGCGCGCATTCCTCGAAGAAGGCGCGTACCTCCGGCCGCTTGAAGTCGATCGCGGCACCCCAGGGCGTGTGGATGCCCTCGTCGAAGAACGCCTTGGCATAGGCGTGGAGATAGGCGCCCTCGGGCCCGAAATGGTTGAAGACGCAATCGAGGAAGACCGAGAGGCCAAGGCCATGCGCCTCGTCCACCAGGGCCTTCAGCTCCTCGGGCGTGCCATAGCTCGGATCGGGGGCGAAGGGCTGCACGCCGTCATAGCCCCAGTTCCGGCCGCCGGGGAACGCGGCCAGCGGCATCAGCTCCACGGCCGTGACGCCGAGTTCACGCAGGCGCGGCAGCATGGCGCGCACGCCGGCATAGCCGCCCGAGGTGCCGACATGCAGTTCGTAGAGCACCGTCGCGTGCCAGGGGCGGCCACGCCAGGCAGTGTCGCGCCAGGCATAGGCGGCATGGTCCACCAGCACAGAGGGTCCGTGCACGTCCTCAGCCTGCGCTCGGGCGGCGGGGTCGGGCACCAGCAGGTCCGGGGCGGTGCGGAAGCGGTAGCGGGCGCCGGGGGGCGCCGGGGCATCGGCCGCGTGCCAGCCGCCGCCGGCCGGCTTCATGGGGATTGGCCCCATCCCCTCCACCTCCAGCGACACGGCGTCGCTGGAAGGCGCCCAAAGGCGGAAGGTGGCGCCTTCCTGATGCAGCAGCGGTCCCCAGAGGGTCGTCATGGCGGTGTTGTCCCGAGGCGGCGTCATCATGCGCGGGCGACCCGGCTCCAGAGCAGCACGAGGGAGCGGGCGGAGACCGTCACAGTGATTTCGTCCTCCTCCAACGGCCGCTCCTCGGCATCCGGATCCGCGCTGTCGAGAACCATGGTCCAGTTTTCCACCGTGGCGGGCAGGGTGAAGGGCTGGTCCGCGCTGTCGGCGTTCATCAGCAGCAGCACGGTGTCGACCGCATCGTCCGGCCCGCTGTCGGCACGCAGCATGGCGAAGGTCTTGGCGACCGGATCGCGCCAGGCCTCCGGCGTCATGGGATGGCCGTCCTGGCCGAACCATTGCGTGTCGGACAGGCCGGGCATGGGCTCGGACTGGCCATGCGGGAAGCGCGGCGGACGGAGTGGGGAGAAACGGTGGCGCAGCCGCGTAAGGCGCGCGGTGAAGCGCATGATCGCCTGCGCGGATTCCGTCTCGCCGCGCTGCCAATCAAGCCAGGAGATCTCGTTGTCCTGGCAATAGGCGTTGTTGTTGCCGAGCTGGGTGCGCTCCATCTCGTCGCCCGCCAGCAGCATCGGCGTGCCGGCGGAGAAGAGGACGGTGGCGAGCATGGCGCGCTTCAGGCGCTCGCGGGTCTCGATGATCTCGGGGTCGTCCGTCTCGCCTTCCACACCCCAGTTGTGGCTGTAGTTCTCGCTGTGGCCGTCTCGGTTGTCCTCGCCATTCGCCTCGTTGTGGCGACGGTCGTAGGAGACGATGTCGTACAGCGTGCTGCCGTCATGGGAGGAGACGTAGTTCACGCTCGCCCAGGGCTGCCGGCGCCTGCGGTCGAACAACTCGGCCGAGCCGGTCAGGCGGGCGGCGAGGTCGGATCGCATCCCCTCGTCACCCTTCCAGAAGCGGCGCACGCCGTCGCGGAACTTGTCGTTCCACTCGGCGAAGCCCGGGGGGTGATTGCCGAGCTGGTAACCGCCCGGGCCGATGTCCCAGGGCTCGGAGATAAGCTTGCAGCGGGACAGGACGGGATCCTGCCTCACCGCATCGAAGAAGCCCGAGCCGGGATCGAAGCCGCCGGCCTCGCGGCCCAGGACGCTGCCGAGGTCGAAGCGGAACCCATCCACATGGAAGCTCTCGACATAGTGCCGGAGGCTGTCCATGACCATCTGGATGACACGGGGATGCGACATGTTCACCGTGTTGCCGGTGCCGGTGTCGTTGATGCAATGACGTGGGTTATCCGGCAGCAGCCGGTAGTAGGAAGCGTGATCCAGGCCGCGCCAGGAGAGGGTCGGCCCCATTTCCGATCCCTCGCAGGTGTGGTTGTACACCACGTCGAGGAGCACCTCGATCCCGGCCTCGTGCAGGCGGCGCACGGCGGCGCGCATCTCGTTCAGGCTGTCGGTCGCGAGATAGGCGGGCTCGGGCGCGAAGAAGGAAAGGGTGGAGTAGCCCCAGTAGTTGGTCAGCCCCTTCTCCACGAGGAAGCGGTCCCGCAGGAAGGCATGCACCGGCAGCAGTTCCACCGCGGTGACGCCGAGCTTCAGCAGGTGGTTGATCACCGCCGGATGGCCCAGCGCCTGGAAGGAGCCGCGAACCGGGCCGGGCACCTCCTCATGCAGGCGCGTCAGGCCCTTGAGATGCGCCTCGTAGATGATGGTGTCGGCCCAGGGGCGCTCCAGCGGGCGATCGCGCGCCCATTCGAAGGCGCGGTCATCCACCACCACGCCCTTGGGCATGGCCGCGGCGCTGTCTCGGCGATCCATGGTCAGGTCGGCGCGCTGGTTGCCCACGCGGTAGCCGAAGAGCGCGTCCGACCAGGTGATGTTGCCGACGAGCTGCTTCGCATAAGGATCGAGCAGAAGCTTCGTCGGGTTGAAGCGGTGACCCTTGTTCGGCTCATACGGGCCATGGGCGCGGTAGGCATAGACCGTGCCGGGCGCGGCATCGGGCAGGTAGCCGTGCCACACTTCATCAGTGCATTCCGGCAGGTCGTAGCGGGCG
>DATCMG010000495.1:0-2270 GCA_036563555.1 Roseomonas sp.
GGATTGTACGCTCGACCTACTCCATGCGGGCGCCGGACAACTCCACCATCTCCTTCCACATCGGGCGCTCACGATCCATGCGCTCCCGCGCGCCGGCCGGTGTGGTCGCCAGGGCCTGCCCGCCCGCGAGGAGGAAGCGCTGCCGGATCGCCGGATCGGCGGCCACGCCCTGAACGGCGGTGGAAAGCCGCTCCTGCACCGGCACCGGTAGCCCTGCCGGGCCGATCAGCGCGGACCAGGCTGTGACCTATCCTCAGTCTTCCAAACCTATATAGATACGATATTGCAGTTGTATAAGAAAGCAGTGTGGAAATCCTGTCCTGAACGTGAATTGCACACCGAAAAGACAGATCCGAAACAGTGACACGGCATTGATTGGCTTTGGAGGTGTCTTGCGTGGCGCAATCTGACGGCAAGTTTCCCGCGCAGGCTCGCGACGAAGCCCCAACGCCGGTGATCCGAACCGGACCGGCAGAGAAGATCACCCCCGCCATTCGACTGGTTCCTGAACCCGGAAGGCAAGCGGAACCGGAGGAGTCTGGTCCGAAGGTCTTCGCCGCACCCCCGCCCTCTCCCCCCTCCCCTCCGAAGCTTGCAGAGGAGAAGCGTGGTCTCTCGGGAAGGGTCTCGAGGATCGCGCTGGGTCTCGCAGCCCTGGCGGTTGCTGGCTATTTTGTTTGGGATCGGTTCTTCGCCCTTGGCAGTACGAACGCCGTCCTCAGCGGGACCCCCCTCGCGCTGCGCGCCCCAATTGACGGCGAGCTGCGCCTGAACCCCATCCCGCCCGGAACGATACTTGAGGAGCGTGCGGCGATCGGCACCATAGTCAACACGCGTCTGGACACCAGCCGGGTGAACGACATCGTGGCCCAGGTCGCGGCCGCCGAGCAGGAAATCGATCTGATCCGCCGCCGGATCGCCGACGCCGAGCAGGAGGCCACGGACGCGCTGGCGCAGGCGTCCTCGTTCCAGAAGGCCAGGGTCGAGCAGATCGACGCCCGGCTGGACGAGAGCGAGGCGCGCATCCGCAACACGCAGGCGCGGCTCCGGGAGGCAGAGGGCATCAGCGGCCGGAACGAGCAGCTTCTGCGCTCGGGCGTGGCGACCGTGGCGGCGGTGGAGCAGGCCCGGCGGGGGCTGGAGGTGGCCCGCGGCGAGCTGGAGGTGGCGCTCCGCCAGCGGCAGGCCATCCGCGTAGAGCTGGACGCGGCCGCCCGCGGAATCTTCACGGGCGAGACGGGCACGAACCGGTCGGCGTCGCAGCAGCAGTACGACCGGATGCGGCAGCAGCAGCGCGAACTGTCCGCCCAGTTCGCCGACCGGCAGGCCCGGCTCGACTTCCTGCGCGGGCAGCTGATGACGGAGCGTTCCCAAATCGCCCGCCGGAGCAACGCCCAGCTCGAGGTGCTCGTGCGCAGCCGGCTCATCCGCGTTCAAGCCCAGTCGGGCGAGTTCGTGCGGCAGGGCCAGGAGGTTGCCAACCTCATCGACTGCACGCGCCCGCTCGTCACCGTGGAGGTCAGCGACCGGATCTTCCGCTCGCTCCGCATGGGACTTTCCGGCACCTTCGTTCCCGCGGGCGGCGGCCAGCCATACCAGGGGAGCATCGTCGAGCTCCAGGCGCCCCTGAGCAACCAATCGGGCCAGGGTGGGCAGTACCGGGCCATCATGCAAGTCAACGAGCCCTCGTTCGCGGCTGAGTGCCAGACCGGCCGGGCCGGTCGGGTCAGCTTCTAGCGCCCGGGAGGAGGGCCGCGCGCATGGACGAATTGGCCTGGGCCATCGCGCCCATGTTCGCCGTCGGTGGGTTCGCGGCGCTGGTGCTGCCGTGGATTGACCCGGACAACCGGCACGCCAGGCTCATCGGGGCGGCGGTCACGGCCGCCCTCCTGCTGCGCTACATGTGGTGGCGCACGACCGGTTCCCTCCCGCCCTGGGAGGGCACGGTAGGCAACGTGATCGCCTACGCCTTCTACGCGGTCGAGATGGCGAGCTCGATTGCGGGCCTCCTGCTCATCCACGTCCTGAGCAAGACCGTGAACCGCAGCCAGGAGGCGGACGACCATCCGCCCACCTCCTTCCCGGGCGGTGCGCCGCTCATCGACGTGCTCATCCCGACCTACAACGAGAAGGAGGAAATCCTCTACCGCACCATCATTGGGGCGCTGAACCAGAAGTACCCCCGCTACCGGGTCTGGGTGCTCGACGACAAGCGCCGCCCGTCCATGCGGGCACTCGCCGAGAGGCTTGGCGCGAACTACCTGACGCGC
>DATCMG010000499.1:0-7069 GCA_036563555.1 Roseomonas sp.
AGGATGCCAGTGGTCGTCTCGCAATGGACGAGGGCGACGTGGGTGATCGCCGGGTCGGCCCGCAGCGCCTCCGCCACCTGCGCCGGCTCCACCCGGCGGTCCTCCGGCCAGCGCAGGCCCTCGACCGCGCGGCCCATCCGCCGGGCGATGGTCACCATGCGCTCGCCATAGGCACCGTTGATCAGGACAAGCAGCTTGTCCCGCGGCCCAACCAGCGTCGCGATGGCAGCCTCGACGATGAAGGTACCGGAGCCCTGGAGGGGCACCGCCACATGCGTCCCCTCCCCGCCCACCACCCGCAGCAGCCGTGCGCGCATCTCGGCCGTCAGCGCGATGAAGGCCGGATCCCGCGATCCCCAGTCCCGCAGCATGGCCCGGCGGGTCTCGATGGCCGTGGTCAGCGGCCCCGGGGTCAGGAGAATGGGGCTGTCGCTCATGGCAGGCTCCTCGCCCTTGCGTCGGGAAGTTCGGCGCGGCCACCGGCGACGCTCCAGCGCCAGGAGATGACGCCCGGCACGCCCAGGATGATGTCCCGAATTCGCCGGATCAGCACCAGCGCGATCGCACGGTCCGGCGGTATGCCGAACAGGGCGCAGATCAGCACGTAGCCGCCCTCCTGCACCCCCAGCGCGCCGGGGATGAAGAAGCCCGCGCTCCGCACCGCCTGGCCGAGACTCTCGATCACCAGCGCCTCGGCCAGCCCGGCCTCCACGCCAAGGGCCTGGAGCGCCGCCCAGGTCTCCAGCACGCCGAGCAGCCAGGAGGCGAAGTGCCACAAGCCGCTGCGCCAAAGACGCCCGGGCTGGCGGTAGAGGCGCACCACCGTGTCATGCAGCCCCGCCACTTCGCCGAGCGATGCCCAGCCGGCGCGCGCCGCCAGCTTCGGCAACATGCGCTCCACCAGCCGGAACAATCCCCAGCGCTGGGCCGCGATGAACACGCCCGTCACGCCCGCGCCCAGCGCCGTGCCGGCAATGGCCCATGTCATGGCGGAGGTGCCGCCCGCATGCGGGATCATGAGCAGCACCGCGAGGCCGAGCAGCGAGAAGACGATCTGGGATGCCATCTCCGTGCCGAGGTCGATGGCAAGGCTCGCAATGACTTTCACCGGGCCGACGCCATAGCGGACCAGCAGCCTCGCGCGGATCAGCTCGCCCACTGCCTGCACGACCGGAAGCAGCGCATTCGTCGAGACGCGGATCCAGCGCAGCCAGGCCAGGCCAAGCGGGCCAGGGCGGCGCGGGTCATCGATCAGCGGTCCCCAGCCGAGTCCCGACGCAACGCTCTGCAGGACGTTCAGCAGGAGGACGGCCCGCATCCACCACCCCGTCTCCAGCAAGAGATGGAGGATCGCGCCGGGATCATTGGTGGCAATGAGCGCGACGGCGATTGAGAGCCCGACCAGCAGGCTGATCGCTGTGGACCAGATCACGCCGGCATCGGCTCCATCACGGGCGATGCCAGGAAGTCCTTGAAGCGGCGAGCGACATCGGCCGGCTTCACCGTCGGGCGCCCGAGCTTCTCCATGGAGCCGGGCGCGATGCGCAGGTGGAGCAGCGCCGGCCCGCCATGGGCAAGCGCCGCGCGGAAGGCGGCCTCGAACCCATCCAGCGATGCGCAGGCGGCGGCGTAGCGATAGCCGCAGGCGAGCGCGATGGCCGCAAAGTCCACCGAGGCGGAGACCGTCGCCTGCCCGCCAGTGGAATCATGCACGCCATTGTCCAGCAGCACATGCACGAGATTGCCGGGCGCGTAGGCGCCGATGGTGGCGAAGGTGCCGAGCTTCATCAACGCCGCGCCATCCCCATCCAGCACGACCACGGGCCGGCGGCTGTTCAGCGCGACGCCCAGCCCCATGCCGCTGGCCCCGCCCATCGACCCGACCTGATAGAGATGCTGCGGCCGGTCGGCGAGGGTGAAGAGCTCCCGCCCGCATTTGCCCGTGGTGGCGATAACCCCGGCCTCCTCCGGCACGATCGCCAGGAAGCGTTCGAGCACCGTGGCACGGCTGGGCCGGGCGCCCTCGGCGGGGAAGTCGTCCCGGCGGCCGGGCGAAGGCAAGGCGCGTGGCGGCTGATCGAGTTCGCGCTCCGCGACATCGTCCTTACGGACCACGAAGGCGTAGGGCAGCCCGGTCGCCTCCATGCGCCCCACGGCATGGCTGAGGGCAGGGCCCAGCGCCTGCCGCGCCTGGGGGAAGGGCGCCTGCTCCAGCCGCATCAGCGAGATGAGGTCCTGCGTGATCTGCCCCATGATCTCGTGTTGGGGCTCGTCCGGAATGCCGGGCTCGCCGCGCCATGTCGTCAGGAACAGGGTCGGGATGCGGAAAGGGTGGTTCAGCGAGGTGAGCGGGTTCACCGCATTCCCCAGGCCGGAATTCTGGCACATCACCACCGTCTGCCGCCCCGCGAGCCACGCGCCGGAGGCGATGGCCACGGCCTCCCCTTCGCTCGCCGCGCCGACATAGGCGAGCGTCGGCGTGGAGAGCACGCCATTGATCAGCGGCGTGAGGAAGCTGCAGGGCACGCCCGTGTAGAAATCGAAGCCGGCGCGCCCCGCCTCGGCGATGAAGTCATCCGCGGTGATCATGGCATCCGCTCAGGTGAAGTTGCGGGCTTCGGCGAGGTCGGTCAGCGTGTCAACGTCCAGCCAGTGGCCGGTGAAGTACTTCACGCGCACCGGGTGTTTCGCGGCAAGCCGGGTCAGGAGCAGCGGCATGTCGCCGCGCTCCAGCAGCCCCTCTCCCTCCATCGCCGCGATCTCCTCTCGCAGCCATTCGGCGCCACGTGCGCTGAAGCGGACAAGGCCCATCCATTCGCCGCAGAGCTCGCCCGGGGCGATGTCCCCGGCCATGCGGCTCAGATGCGCCGGCCTGTCGTCGAGATAGTCGCCGGAGAAGCGGCGGTCGGCGGCAACGAGGTCGCGCTGCCCGGGGTGCAGCTGCGTGCCCAGCGTATCCACCGCCACCACGATATCGGCGCTGCTGGTGAGCAGACTCTCCAGGATGTAGGGCCGGAACAGCACGTCGCCATAGGCCACGATCGTCTCGCCCCGGATCGCGTCCCGCGCGCAGGCGAGTGACCAGGCCTCGCCCGTCTCGGCATGGCGGTCATTGTCGAGGGTGCGGATACCCTGCAGCGAGACCGCCTCCTTGCGATAGCCACGCACGACCGTGACATCGCGCACGCCACTCTCGCGCAGCGTGCCGACCAGGCGCTGCAGCAGCGATTGCCCGCGTATGTCCACCATGCATTTCGGCTGGTCGAGCGTGAGGCCGCCCAGCTCCCCGCCGGAGGCCGCGAGCACCACCGCGGCGGGTGCGGGCCGGGCCGGCAGGTAGCGGCGCTCCGCCTCCTCCAGCTCGGCATTGCCCACAAGCCGGAAAATATCCTTCACCCCCGCCACGCTGCCCTCCACGCGGACAAGCGATTCATCCTCATGAATGCGCGCAGCCGTCTCGCGCATCGCGGCAATCGAGGCACGCAGCAGATGGTTAGCCCAGATGATCGTGGAGATGCCGGCCTGCCGGAACAGCGCCGTCGGCGTCGCGTAATACATGGTGGGCACGATCACGATGGGAGAGCGATTGGCCCAAAGCTCCAAGAAGCGGAAGATCTCGTCCGCATCGGCCTTCTTCGAATGGATCAGGATCGCGTCCGCGCCGGCCCGGTGATAGGCCTCGGCCCGCCGCAGCGCTTCCTCCATGCCGCGCCCTGAGATCAGCGCCTCCACGCGCGCGACGAGCACGAAGTCGTCATCCGTCTGGCTGTCCTTGCCCGCCTTGATGCGGCCGCAGAACTCTTCCACATCGGCCAGCGGCTGCGCGTCCCCAATGAAGGAATTCGTCTTGGGGAACAGCTTGTCCTCGATGCAGACGCCGGCGATGCCGCGCTCGCACAGCTTGCGCACGAAGCGGCGGACATTGTTGAAGTTGCCATGGCCCGTATCGCCATCCACCAGGATCGGCAGGCTCGTCGCATCGGCCATGTATTCCAGCACGTCCAGCACCTGCGTCCAGGACGCCTCGTTGCTGTCGCGCAGGCCGAGGGCGGCCGAGGTGGTCAGGCCCGATGCCCAGACGCCGCGAAACCCGGCCTCCTCCACGATCTTGGCCGAAATTCCGTCATGCGCCTCCATGAGGAAGGAGAGGGAGGACGACATGATCTCGCGCCGAAGTGCGGCGAAGCGCGTCTGCCTGGACGCGGAAGGGGCATCCCCGGACCGGAGACCCGACAGGCTGGCATCACTCAAGGCGCTTCCTCTCGTTTCGAAGGGAGCATGGTCAGGCCCGCCAGGATGGCTGCACTTGCCATGGCTTTGATAGTAACTTTACCTTCACGCGCCTTGAAGGCCCGTTCGGGACAATTCGTTTGAACACTGGCAGCAACGCCCCCTCCGCGATCATCCTGGCAGCGGGGGTAGGCCGGCGGCTCGGCACGGCGCATGACCGCCCGAAGATCCTGCTGGAATTCGGTGGCCAGACCCTCCTCGCCCGGCATCTCGCCGCACTGGGCCGCCACGGCGTGCAAGCGGTGAACATCACGGTCGGGTATCAGCGCGAGTTGATCGAGGCGGAAGTCGAACGGCTCGGCTGGTCCGACCGGGTGACCTTCATCGGCAACCCAAGATACCGCGAGGGCAGCCTCGTCTCCCTCTCCGTGCAGGGCGCCGCGCTACGCGCGGGCCGCACGATTTTGTTGATGGATGGCGATGTTCTCTACGATCCGCAGATCATCAGGGCGCTGATCGACGCGCCGGGCGAGAATATCCTGCTGCTGGACCGCGACATCGAGCCGGGCGACGAGCCCGTGAAGATCTGTTTCCGTGGGGATGAGATCGTCGATTTCCGCAAACGGCCCGAGCACGCGCATGACCGCCACGGAGAGTCGGTCGGCTTCTTCCGTTTCTCCGCCGGCACCGCCGCCACCCTGGCGGATCGCTGCCGGGCGCTGGTCGAGGCGGGGCGCACGGAGCTGGAATATGAGGAAGCGATCCGCGACCTCATCCTGGCCCAGCCCGCCCGCTTCAGCGCCGTCGATATCACCGCCCTGCCCTGGATCGAAATTGATTTCGAAGCGGATGTGCTTCGCGCCCGCAACGACATCCTTCCGCAACTGGACGCCGCCTGATGTCTCCCCTGCCAGTTACACCGCTCCTCGACCGGGTTCGCATTCCCTCGGACCTGCGCAATTTCTCGCCCGAGCAGTTGAAGCAGCTGGCGGAGGAGTTGCGGGCCGAGACGGTGCATGTGGTTTCGACCACGGGCGGGCACTTGGGGGCTTCGCTCGGCGTGGTGGAGCTGACGGTCGCGGTCCATGCGATCTTCGACACGCCCGCCGACCGGCTGATCTGGGATGTCGGCCACCAGGCCTATCCCCACAAGATCCTGACCGGAAGGCGGGAGCGCATCCGCACGCTGCGCCAGGGGGGTGGGCTGTCCGGCTTCACCCGGCGCTCAGAGAGCGAGTATGACCCCTTCGGCGCGGCGCATTCCTCCACCTCCATCTCGGCCGGGCTCGGCATGGCGGTCGCGCGCGACCTGCAGGCCGCCCAGGGCCAGGCCGGGCGGGCCGGGCAGGCCGTCATCGCGGTGATCGGCGATGGCGCGATGTCGGCCGGCATGGCCTATGAGGCGATGAACAATGCGGGCGCGCTGAAGTCGCGCCTGATCGTCGTGCTGAACGACAACGACATGTCGATCGCCCGCCCCGTGGGCGCGATGTCGGCCTATCTCTCCCGCCTGATCTCGTCCCGCCCCTTCCTCTCCATCCGCGAGGTCATGGCCCGCCTCGCCCGGCGCTTCCCGCGCCCCATGGCCCAGGCCGCCCGCCGCGCCGAGGAATATGCCCGCGGCATGCTCACCGGCGGGACCATGTTCGAGGAGCTGGGCTTCTACTATGTCGGCCCGGTGGACGGGCATGACCTCGACCACCTCCTGCCCGTGCTGCGCAACCTGCGCGACGCCGAGGAGGCCGGGCCCATCCTGCTCCATGTGGTCACGCAAAAGGGCAAGGGCTACGCCCCCGCCGAGGCCTCGGCCGACAAGTACCATGGCGTGGTCAGGTTCAACGTCGTCACCGGCGAGCAGGCCAAGGCGCCGCCAGGCCCGCCCTCCTACACCAGGGTCTTCGCGAACGCGCTCATCGCCGAGGCCGAGGCGGACCCCCGGATCGTGGCGGTCACGGCGGCCATGCCGGGGGGGACGGGGCTGGATGCCTTCGAGAAGAGGTTCCCCCGCCGGACCTTCGATGTGGGCATCGCCGAGCAGCATGCGGTGACCTTTGCCGCCGGCATGGCGACCGAGGGGCTGCGGCCCTTCGTCGCGATCTACTCGACCTTCCTCCAGCGCGCCTATGACCAGGTGATCCACGACGTGGCGCTCCAGAACCTGCCCGTGCGCTTCGCGATGGACCGCGCCGGGCTGGTCGGCGCCGATGGCGCGACCCATGCCGGGGCCTATGACGTGGCCTATCTCGGCTGCATCCCGAACATGACCCTGATGGCGGCCGCCGATGAGGTGGAGCTGACCCATATGGTCGCGACCGCGGCCGCCCATGATGCCGGCCCGATCGCCTTCCGCTACCCCCGCGGCGAGGGCGCCGGGCTCGAACTGCCGGCGCGCGGCACCATCCTTCCCATCGGCAAGGGCCGCGTGCTGCGGGAGGGCAGCACCATCGCCATCCTCTCCTACGGCACCCGCCTGGCCGAGGCGCTGCGGGCGGCCGACGAACTCGCGGCCCAGGGCCTGTCCTGCACGGTCGCCGATGCGCGCTTCGCCAAGCCGCTCGATACCGAACTCCTCGAGCGCCTCGCCCGCAACCATGCCGTCCTGCTGACCGTGGAAGAAGGCTCGGTCGGCGGCTTCGGCTCCCTCGTCGCCCAGCACCTCGCCCATGCCGGGCTGCTCGATGGCGGGCTGCGCTTCCGCCCCCTGACCCTGCCCGACCTCTATATCGACCATGACAGCCCGAAAAAGCAGTACGACCTCGCCGGCCTCAACGCACCCCAGATCGCACAGGCCGCCCGCAACGCACTCGGACAAGAACACGCCGCAAAACCCGTGAGAGCG
>DATCMG010000501.1:0-2868 GCA_036563555.1 Roseomonas sp.
CGCTCTACTCGACCTACAGCGGGGCCGTACGGCAATGGCTTCGGTCGGCGGCTCCGACCGCCTCGGACGGGATCGAGACTCTCCGCGACATGCTCCTGCTCCAGGTCACCGGCATTCAACCGCGCGAGGGTGAAGTCTGACCAGAAAGCCGGAGCCAGCCTCAGCGGGACGTTGGACCGGCTTCCGACCTGCTCCTTGCAGCATGTGGCCGTCGTTATCCAGGTCAATCCTGTACACGACGTCCGCTTCCGGGCGGCCGAGATCGTGCCTGCCCTAACTACGGTTCGCACTCGTGGCTACGAGATAGGGCAAGCTGCGGGCCGCCTCATCCTGGACCGAGCAGCAGGTGCACCGGCGGGCCGGCGCGTGGATGTCGGCTTTGAACTAGTCCGGCGCGAAAGCGCCCGGAGTTCGCGGGAAGCGAAATGGCCGCTTTCGGGCACCTCAAGGGTGAAGCAGCCGCCTCGATGCCCCGGCCAGTCGGCTGCTTACGACCCATTCTGGTCACGGATGCCGAATGGCGAACCTTCCGAAAGCGAACACTCCCAGCGAACCGCCCCTAAAGCGCGGCTACACGCCGAACCGTCTATACCACTCGTCGACAAGCACCAGTGTGCCCCGAGATGACCCGATCATATGACATGTACCCCCGGGCATTGCCTTAGGCCCGACCTCTCCCGGCGCATGACCACTGGACGCGGACTGCCGCGATTGACGTCGCGTCGGTCTTCGGGGAGAGCTTGCCGCCATCGCTCCAACGGTTCGGCAAGACATGCATCCTGTAGAGATTTTCGAGCTGATCGTCGGCATGTTCCTGGCGGTGCTGGTGCTACAATACGCAGCCCTTCGCTTGCGGCTTCCGCCGGCAGTTGCGCTTCTGGTGGGCGGCGGCGCGCTGGCGTTCATTCCAGGCCTGCCGACCGTTGAACTCGATCCGGAATTGATACTGGTCATCTTTCTGCCGCCGCTCTTGATGGACGGCGCCTGGTTCACGGCACTCGCGCCCTTCCGTCGCCATCTCGGCGGCATCACCTCCCTCGCGGTCGGCGCGGTGCTGTTCACGGCGGCCGTCGTCGCGATCGTCGCCAAGTTGATCCTGCCGGACCTGCCTTGGGCGGCCTGCATCGCACTCGGCGCCATTGTCTCACCACCCGACGCCGTTTCAGCCAGAGCCGTACTGCAACGTATGAAGCTGCCGCGCCGGCTGGGCACTCTGTTAGAAGGCGAAAGCCTCCTCAACGACGCGACCGGGCTCGTGTTGTTCCGCTTTGCGGTGGCGGCCGTCGTCACCGGGACATTCAGCTTCGGTGAGGCCATCGGCAGCTTTGCCGTCCTTGTCGGCGGCGGGATCGCGGTCGGCGGCGCAATCGGGGCGGCCTGGGTCCTGCTGCTGCGCCGGCTCGGTGACGACCACCTGATGATCGCTGCCTCAGTGTTGGTGTGCTGGGCGAGCTATCTTGCCGGCGAGATGTTGCACGTATCTGGTGTTATCGCGACGGTGGCGGCGGGTCTTGTATGTGGTTGGTACCAGCACGTCATCTTGACGGCGAGCGTCCGTATACGTGCCCTCTCGTTCTGGCAGGGGATGATTTTCCTGCTTGAGGCGGCGGTGTTCATCCTGATCGGCTTGTCGCTGCGCGGAGTAATCGATCGCGTCGGCGGGATGGCTGTCGTGCTAGAGGACATGGCTTGGTCGGTCGCGGCGATCGTTACCGCGGTCACGCTCGCCCGCTTCGTGTGGATCTTCGGCTCTGACGCCGTTCTTGGACTTCTGAATCGAGCAGGCTGGCGAGGGACGGAGCCCCTCGGCCCGCGGGCCGCGAGCGTTATGAGCTGGGCGGGCATGCGCGGCGTCGTAACCCTTGCAGTGGCGCTGACCCTGCCCGAGACGATGCCGGGACGCGACCTGATGCTGGTGACGGCCTTTGCCGTGATCCTAGTGACGGTGCTTGTCCAAGGAACGACGCTCGGCCTTGTCATTCGCCTTGCTGGGCTTCGAGAGGACGAGCGCAGCAAACCGCCGCTCGACCTCCTCGCCGCGGAAGCAGCCATGCTCAGAGCGCAGTTCGCAGAGGTCGAGCGAATAGCTTACTCCCCTGATGGCTCGATTCTTCATCCACGCCTGCTTGACAGTTATCGGCGGCGAGCGGAGCTCTCGACGGAATTTCCCAGGAGCGAGGAGGAACGCGACCGAGATATCGCCGCCCATTACAATGTTATCCTCGCCGCCGTTGCGGCCGGGCGCGCCGAGCTAGTCCGCCTACACCGGGCGCGGCAGATCGACGACGAAACGCTCCACGACCTGGAGCACGATCTTGACCTCCAGGAGCTCGTAGCGATCGCCGCCAAGGGCTGACCTGCGTTCCCTCAATCCGATAACCGGGGCAGCTGGCATCATCCTCTCCAATACGGACGCTTGAGGGGCTAGTCCTGCTCCCAACCCGTCCCTGCGGTCTGGCGGCTGCTGGACGCCGTCCGCTTTGGGGCAACGCCGAAACCCGACGGAACGGCCGAGATGGGCAGAGCCTGTGTGATAACGCGACTGTCTCCGGCGTCGGTAGGCGACTGATGGCCGCCCCGCGTCGCCCTACCACCCAGCCCCGCTACGCTGTGGTGCTGTACCGCGTCTCCACGGCCGAGCAAGCCCACAGCGGTCTCGAACTTGAGGCGCAGCAGGCCAGCGTTCGCGCCTTCGTCGCGAGCCAGGGCTGGACGTTGGTCGCCGAGCACGGGACTGCCGCGAGATTGGGGGTGCGAGGCCGAAGGGGTACTTTGAGGTCTATTTTCCCATTGGGGTAGAGACAGCGTGGCCTGGATCGTGAAGCTGGTGAGCATCGGGGCCGAGGGCGACGAACACAGCACCGATGT
>DATCMG010000515.1:0-6738 GCA_036563555.1 Roseomonas sp.
GCGCCGGTGGAACTCAACCCCTCGCCCAGGCGAATGATGCGGCTGAAGCTGTCGAGCACGCGGAACCCTGCAGGGCCGGAGGGGCTGGCGACCAGCAGGCGGCAGTTATTCGTGCCGAGGTCCAGGGCTGCATAGAGCGGAGCGCCGACGGGGGCACCAGATGAAGCGATGGTGGGTGGCACCGGGGGCGACTCCCCCCGCCTGCCACCCGGCGGCTGGGGTGTGTTCCGGGTCTGCATGGCACTGATATTTCGATGATCCGCTTGCAGATGGGGTGGGGCAAGCTCTTATTCCACCGGCGGTGCCACAAGGCGGGTTGCGGGTGCGCTCGCACCGGGTTATACGGCGCGCCGCTTGCCGTTGGGGAATAGTTTAACGGTAGAACTCCCGACTCTGACTCGGGCAGTCTTGGTTCGAATCCAGGTTCCCCAGCCACTTTGGCACAAGTTTCTGATATCGCGGTGAGAGTTGGTGATCGCGCCCACCCGAGGCTGCGAGACCCACAACTGTGACACATCACTGGGACACAACCGCGCAGGCCAGCCCTGGTCCTGCCCCGCACCGCCGGCGTGTCTCCCGGCTCGTCCCCGCCCACGTCACCCTCCGCGACGGCGTCTGGTACTGGCGCCGCCGAAGCCCCGCCTCGATGGCGCGAGGCACCAGCCCGGCGAGCGGATAGCCGACGATCCGGCTATCCTTGCGGACGCGCGATCGCCGGACCGCCATCGCCCGGGCCCGGCAGCTGGACGCGCTGCTCGAAAGGACGGCCGCCATGGATGCTTCCGGGACAGTCACCGCCGCCCAGTTCGCTGGCCTTGCCCGCAACCTCATGCATTCCGTCCTGGAGGCCGCGCGCGCCGGGCGCGCCGGGCGCGCCCCAGACCCAGTCCTCCCGACCGGCGGGGAAGTCGAGGCCTCGCTCGACCCGGCCCTTGCCGACAGGATCTTCGACCTCATCCTTGCGGCGGAGGATGCATCGGCGGATGACGATGCCACCGCCCATCACGTCGGTCCCGTTGGTCGCGATGGCGGCCCGATCTATCTTCCCAAAAACCTCGCGGCACCGCTCATAACCGCACTCTAGTTAGCGCCGGAGCCCGGGCGCCCCACGCACCGCAGCGCCCTCTCCGCGGCCCGGCACCGATCCCAGGCTGCCCTTGGCCGCGCCATGATGGCCAGGCGGCGCTCATGGTGAACGACGGTGCCCTGGCCCGCGAGATGGTGGTTACCACCGCTGCCTCCGCCGGCATCGAGATCACGCCCGAGATCCGGCCGATCGTCGAGCGCGTCGGCCTGCGGGTGCTGGAGGATGTGTTCCGCGAGGAGGCCGCGCGGGAAGCGGGCCGCTACAACACAAGACCGGAAAAGGATCCGTCCCTGGCCGGCTTGCATCTGCGTACCAGTGCCCGGACCGAAGTATGGACAACTCCAGGGGCGCCCGTCGCGATTGCTCCCCCTGCCCTGTTCGCCACGGCGCCAGAACCCGACAAGACAAGGATGGCAGCCGCCGCGTCTGTAGTCCTAGCACCCACGGCCAAGGCACTCGCCGAGCCGCTCTCCTCCCTCATCGAGCCCTTCTTCGAGAAGCGTACCTGCGACAAGATTCGCCTGCAGGGCATGGCGCAGGAGCGAACAACCCTTCGCCTGTTTTTCAAGATCCTCGGTGACCGCCCGGCGCGGGACTACATGCGACAGGACATCACCAACTTCCTCGACACCCTGCGCCGTCTCCCATCCAGCTACGGGAAATCGCCGAAGGACAAGAACCTCTCGGTCGAGGAACTGATCGCGCGCGCCGACACGGCCAACGTGCCGCGGCTGACGGACAAGACGGTCAAGCGCCACCTCTCCGCACTCTCCGTCTTTTTCAAGCTCGCCGTGGATCGCGGCCAGCTCTCCCTGACCGAGCGGAACGACATCATCGGTGAGCACGACTTCTCGCTCGACGACGCCCGTGAGGCGCGCGACCAGTGGACGGGGGAGGAGCTAGGCCAGCTGTTCTCCTCCGCTGTCTGGATCGGCCGGGATCCCGCCCGGCGTTCCGCTCCCGGGACGGAGATCACCCGTGACGCCCGGTTCTGGATCCCGCTGCTCTGCGTTTTTGAGGGAACGCAGCTTGAGGAGGTCGTCGATCTCCGCCGCAAGGACATCAAGCACGAAGCGGGTGTCTAGCAGATGGAGATCACGACCGAGCACCGGCGCCTGAAAAACCACAGTGCAAAGCGCACCATCCCGATCCACCCGGAGCTCATGCTTACCCCAAAGCTTCGGGCCAGGACACCGGATGGCTCGGAGGAGCGGGCGATCTCGCCCCGGACGGCAGGGGTGGTGCGGGCATTGGGGTGGATCTGGAGCATGGCTCGCCTTCCTCCCTGCACAGCGCCCTTCAGGCGCTCGAGTCGGTAGGCGCAGTCTACAATCGCCAGCCCAACAGGATCCCAACAATGTTCCGCAACCCGGCAGTTAGACTCTTATAACGATCAAACACGTCCGGCTGCCGGCCAAAGTAGCGATTCCCTTCTGCCTCTTAGCGCCCTTTGCCGCAGAGTTCCCATGATCATGCCTATTTGCCGGGCTGCCCGGCAGCTTGCCGCATCGGCGCCGAGCCGGCCAAGTTGCTCGCTATCTGCTTCATCTGCTCGAGCATGCCGAGTTCAGCCCACTCACCCGCCGCTACCGCGGCGAAGAAGCGCCGTTTCAGGTGATGCCGCCAGCGCACAGGTTGAGCTGTGAGAAACTGGGTCAGCTCCTGATAGCGCGCTTCAGACCATAGCGCCTCGAAGCTCCGCCGCGCCTCGCCAAAGTCGAAATGGGCGGCCTGGGTTAGCGGCCCTGCTCCAACTCGCAGAACGGCCGTAGCGGCCTCGTCCACCCGCCCATCCCTGACCACCACTCCATACGCATTCCGCGCCAGCTTCAGCGAGACAAACCCGCAGCGAACGTCAGTTGCCACAAGCGCAGGGTCGCGCGCGAATGGATCGCCGTAACCACCGGCCCCAGCGCCGACCACCCGGACGATGTCGCCGGGCTCGCAACGCAGGATGTCCGTGTTACCCAGGCTCAGCTCGTATGGAGTGCCAGGGTTGCGTAAAAAGGAGGAGACGGAGCCAGCCCTCCCACCGAGCACCCCCCAGGACGAAAAGACCGAGCGGTTGCGGTTGCGGGCCGTCACCACCGTGTCCGGGGAGAAGACCTGGAACTCCATCACGGCGGAAAGTCCACCGCGGTGGCGGCCAGGCCCGGCGCTGTCAGGCCAGAGGCCGTAGCGGCGGAAGAGGATGGGCACCTCCGCCTCGCTGATCTCGATAGGCGTGTTCTTCAGGAAGGCCTGTGCGCCCCCCGCACCGTTGGGACCGTCGGATACCGGGGTGCCGCCGCCCCCGCCGCCAACCGGGCCGATCGATGCCATAACGGGCAACCCGTCCCATCCTGCCGTGCGGACATTCATGATCGAGTTGCCGCCCGGGGAGGTAGCCGGCATCCGGTCCGGCAAGGCGAGGGAGAAGGCTCCGAAGGTGACGATCTGCGTCAGCATGCAGGTCAGCGACCGCATCCCAACTGCCGCGGGCGCGACGGCGTTCACCACGGTTCCCTCGGGCATGATCGCGCGCGCCGCTCGCAGCGTGCCGGCATTCAGCAGGAGGTCGTTGTTCAGCGTGTAAAGAACATAGGTAAGGCCGACCAAACCGAGAGGATGCCGCTCCCGCCCGCCTGTCGGCATGTTAAGGGAGGATGCCACCTGGGGGTCGCTGCCAGTGTAGTCGAGCTCCACGGTCTCGTCCTGCACGCGCAGGGTGAGGGCCACGCGGCATGGCACTCCGCCCTCCCCATCCTCATCGGCGAAGTCGGCAAAGAAATACTCGCCCTTTGGGATGCCGCGGATGACGGCCCGGGCCTGCTCCTCGGCGTAGGACAACATCTCCTGGATGCCGTGACGGAACGTCTCGGCGCCGAAGCGTGCGATGATCTCATGAATCTTGCGTTCGCCGATGTTCACCGAGGCAATCTGGGCCTTGAGGTCGCCCCAGTTCTGGCCGGGTGCGCGGACGTTCAGCTGCATGATGCGCCGGACATCCTCGTTCATCCGGCCGCCGCTGACGAGCTTCAGCGGCGGCACGCGGATGCCCTCCTGCTCGATTTCGGTCAGCGAGCGTGAAAGGGAGGCAGGAACGGCGCCGCCCACATCGGTGTTGTGGATATGACCGACCACGAAGCAGACGATCTCCCCGCCATGAAAGACCGGCTTCCAGATATGGATATCCGGGGTGTGAGTGGCGACGTTCCCGCTATAGGGGTCGTTGGTGATGCAGATGTCGCCCTCCTCATAGGAGTCGATCATCTCCAGCACCGGGCCGTAGTCGATGCCGCTGTACCAGGGCGCGCCGAATTGGCGCGGGGACGCAAAGGCCATGCCTTCCGGTGTCACCAGCGTGCAGGAGAAATCCTCGGTCTCCTTCACGAAGGCTGAATGCGCGGTCCGCATGAGGGTGAAAGCCATGGCATCAGCGGCGGCGCCGCAATGATTGGCCAGGATCTGCAAACTGCGGCGGTCGATCGACATCAGGTTCGCCCTCAGCGGCTCTCAGGGGTGATAATCAGATTGCCGAAGTCATCCACCGCGATGCTGAAGCCGGCAGGAACGCAGGTGGTGCTATCGGGCTGGGCGATGATGGCAGGCCCCCGAAAGGTGTGCCCGACGCGCAACGCCTCTCGCGCATAGAGCGGAACGGGGCGATGATCGCCGTCCAGGTACACCTGCACCACTGCCGCAGGCTCCGCGGTGCCAGAGGCCGAGGCCAGGCGTGGCAGAACGGGCTTTGGTGTCTGTCCCGTAATGACCAGCCGGAGGGTGACCATCTGCACGGAGCCTTCCGCGTCGGCATGGCCGTACAGGCGCTCGTGCTGGGCGTGGAAGGCGTCCCGCAACGCGGCCAGATCGCCTTGCTCGATCCAGCGGGACTCGAGGGGCGTGTCTACCTCGAAGGACTGCCCGCGATAGCGCATCTCGGCAGAGACGATGAGGGCTGGCGTCCCGGTGAAGCCCTGCTCCTCCACCAGCCATGCGATTGCGTCGCGCCGCATCGCCTCCAGCGCATCGCGCAGCAGCGCTTCTGCACCCGGCTCCACCGAGGCATAGATCGTATGGATGAAGTCGTTGCGCAGATCAGCCACAAGGCCCCCCAGGGCGCTCAGCACACCCGGGGTGGGCGGCACCACCACTCCGGCCATGTTCAGCTCCCGCGCCAGAAAGCAGGCTAGCATGGGGCCAGCACCGCCAAAGGCGAGCAAGCTGAACTGCCGTGCGTCCAGGCCGAAGCGGGAGATCAGGCCGCTGGCATCGGCATACATGGCAGAAACTGAGAGCTCCAGGATGCTGGCGGCTGTCTCTTCCAGCCCCGCTCCCAGGCGTAAGGCGATGCCGCCCACAGCCCGGCGGGCGGCCTCCACGTCCAGGCGCACGGCGCTGTAGCCGAGCGCGCTATGGCCGATGAGGCCGAGCACCGCGACCGCATCCGTGATGGTAGCTTCCGTACCCCCCTTGCCGTAGCAGGCAGGGCCGGGCGCGGAGCCAGCGCTACGCGGCCCCACCTGCAGCACGCCGAAATCGTCCACCCAGGCGATGGACCCGCCACCCTGGCCGATAGAGGTCACAGAGACGGAGGGAATGTGGATCTGGAAGTCGCCAATAACCTCCCCGGTGCCGTACTCGGCCTCACCCTCCACCAGCACGGCAAGGTCGGCGCTGGTGCCGCCGATATCCAGGGTGAGCAGGCGTGGGAAGCCGCATTCGCGCGCAATGAAGCCGGCGCCGATCACGCCGGAGGCGGTGCCGGAGAGGATCATCTGCACGCATTCGGCCTTGGCCTGCCGGAGGCCCATCACCCCGCCATTGGACTTGGTGATGTGCGGGGCGGCGGGTACGCCGAGGCGGGCCAGGGTTTCCTCGAAACGATCGAGGTAATGCGCGACGCGCGGCTGCACATAGCCGCTGATGCAGGCGGTGACGGTGCGCTCGTACTCACGGATGATCGGCCACACGCCGCTGGCGCGAAAAACCGGCAGGGCGGGATCGGCCTCCGCCAGGATGGCCTCCACGGCACGCTCATGCGCGTCGTTGCGCCACGCATGAAGCAGGGCAATGACAATCGCCTCCGCACCTGCCGCGCGTGCAGCCTCAAGGGCTGCCAATACGCTCTCCCGAGAAACGGGCGCAACCACGCTGCCGTCGGCCCGGATGCGCTCCTCGATCCCGAAGACGCGGTCCCGCGGAACGAGCGGATCGGGGCGGCGGGCATAGAGATTGTGGTAGCGGGGCATCTTCAGCCGCGCCATCTCCAGCACATCCTGGAAGCCCTGCGTCGTGAGCAGCGCGAGCCGCACGCCGTTGCGCTGGATGACTGTGTTGATGCCCACCGTCGTGCCATGGGTGAAATACTCCACCGCCTCGGGCCAGACGCCGTGATGCGCGGCGAGGAGGCCCAGCCCCTGCTCGATCTCAGCGCCCGGCGCATCGGGTCGGGAGAAGACCTTGAGGGTGACGAGGCGACCGTCCTCCTCTTGCAGCGCGGCGAAGTCGGTGAAGGAACCGCCGACATCCACACCCACGCGCCAGCCCATGCATCTCTCCCCGGTCCTGCCCGGGATGACTGCCATGCGGGGCGAAATCGGGCCAATGACTTCTCGGCCCCCGGTGCAAACCACGGGTTATGGCGGTTCTGGCAATAACCCGGGGTTCTG
>DATCMG010000539.1:0-9484 GCA_036563555.1 Roseomonas sp.
GGTTGGGAAGGTCTTCCCGTGCCGCCACAATGCGATGCGGCAATCCCTCATGCGCGAGGAAGTCGGTAACGAAGGCGCAGGCTTCCCGTGTATCCCCGGGCGGGTTCGGGGACTTCGCCCTCAGAAATCCGCTCAGGAAAGCGGAGATCCGCTCCCGATCGGCATCGATCCAGTCCCGAAGCTGCTGGCGTGCATCCTGCATCGAATCTGCGGGCCACCTCACCGGAGGAACTCAGCCTTGCCGATGCGGGTTACCCGGTCAATTGCGGTCAGCGGGAAGCTGCCGCCGCCACCGCCGAAGGCCGTCACGGACCGTGGACGAATAGGGCTTGCACGACCGCGTTCCCCAAACCCAGGCCCAACAGTGGTTTGAAGCGGACCTGTTCAACTCGCCGCCGCGGAAGGCCGGCCCCGGTATCGCGGCGGCATCCCGGCGAGCCACCCCGAACGCGCCCACAGCTTTCTTCGAAAACAGCGCCCACATGCTGTTCCGTCACGAGCCGGAGAAGCTCCACCAAGTTGCCTCCATTTTCCTTCCGTGACGGAGGAGCAGGCCAAAGTGCCGACGCTCACCATAGGGTGCCAAACGGGGCTGGGATCTCGAAGATGGCCAAAGTCCAGTGCCGGGTAGAGGCAGGGAACACCAGACCTGTTAAAGCTTGAGCCAGCCCCTGTGAGCCGCCGATACTCTGTGAATTACTCGCGGCCGGCCAACCCGCACCCCGCCGCCCGAAGATCCGATCGCCTGACGAGCCGGCGAGGGCTGGCATCCCGCCGCCCTTCCGGAGAGGAGGAGGACACGCCGTGGAAACCAGGACCGCCGAGATCGCCGACGGCATCTATCGGCTTTCGACCTTCGTACCCGAGATCGCCCCGCCGGCCGGCTTCACCTTCAACCAGTTCATCTGCTCGGCGACGAGCCGCTGCTGTTCCATACCGGCCTGCGGCGCATGTTCCCGCTGGTGCGCGAGGCTGTAGCCCGCATCATCCCGCCTGAACGGCTTCGCTGGATCGGCTTCGGCCACTACGAGGCCGACGAGTGCGGCGCGGTAAACGAGTGGCTCGCCTTGGCGCCGCATGCGGAGGCGTTGCACGGCCACACCGGCTGCATGGTGTCGCTGAACGACATGGCTGACCGGACGCCGCGGATGCTGGCCGACGGCGCGGTGATCGAACTCGGTGGCGGGCGGCGCGTGCGCTGGCTCGACACGCCGCACATTCCCCATGGCTGGGACGCGGGCGTCCTCTACGAGGAGGCGAGCGGAACCCTGCTCTGCGGCGACCTGTTCACCCAGCTCGGCGACGGTCCAGCCCTTACGGCGGGCGACGTGGTCGGCCCGGCAGCTGCTGCCGAGGACCTGTTTGGCTTCTCCAGCCTGAACCCCGGCATGGGCGCCACGATCCGTCGGCTCGCGGGGCTTTCACCACGCACACTCGCGCTGATGCACGGCCCATCCTTTGCAGGCGACGGAGCGGCGGCGCTCCGCGCCCTGGCCGACGATTACGACAGCCGGATCCGAACGGTGCTTGCCTGAGGTCGCGCAATGTCCCGTGGCGCGAAGCCGTGGAGAGGGACCCATATGGAGGGGGCTGTTCCGATCCAACCAGAGGGCGGTATTCCCGACCCTCCCCGCCTGCAGGTGCAGGAGCACGGCCGACACGGCACTTTCCGACCCCTCCCCTCCATCTCGCAGCGCCTGGGTACAGGCCGGACCAGAACCCGTGGTTCGGGGATGCGCCGCTAACCGAGGCGGAGTGGGAGGAGCTGGTCCTCGAGCATGCCGGCGAGCTGCCCTGGCAGGTGGAGGAGGCTGCCTCCAGGAGTGCGCCGGCATTTGACACCAGTCGCCCCTAAGAATGACCGGTTCGGCCGGTTCGGATTATCTCGGATAGCCGAAGGCCACCACGCTGACCAACAGAATCGCGAGGGCCGCGAGGACACCTAGGACGACCCCGGCCGGTGTCCCCAGAGTTCGGCGGCGGGAACCGGTCCAGCCGCCGATAAGACCGGAAACCACGAAAAGAACGAGAACGCCCAGCATTGTGCTCGAAGTCGTCCAATCGCTTGGCACGCGCCCCCAGGCCATAGTTCCTCCACTAAAAGGACCCACCCACCCAGCGCAGTCGAGACAGACGAAAGTCGGCTTCGGATCGCGCCGGTCATTCCCCAAGGCGGCCGGTATCACTGGCGCCGGGCGGCCTCAATACTTCGCCCGGCCCTTCGTCGGATGCCCCACGTCGTGGAAGCAGCTGCGGATCAGACCCGCCGCAGCCCTCGCCCGAGCCCGGCCTGAGCGACCGCATAGGCCTCCTCGGCGCTCCGATAACCGCCAGGTCCCACTTTGAAGGTCTCGTCGTCCCTGGTCAGACGCCAGCCCCAACCAGCTGAGCCCACCCCTCTACGCTCCACGACGATCTCAGGAGCGGAAGTGGGCGTCTGGGCATAAGCGGGAAGAGTCATGTCACCTACGCATACCGTGCGGCCAGCGAGCAGAGCATCGCTGAGTGTGGGGGTGATTGTGGGGTGGAGCCGAGAAGCGTTCAGAATGACCAATGAAATCAGGTGTAACTGGCGTCCCGTACGGGAGACGACGACGCAGGTACAAGCACACTAAAAATCAGTGACTTACAAGATACGAGCAGCGTCGCTTGTATCAAGCCCTTGTAGCACTCGCCAACTCCGATTCAATTGCGGGCGGCATTTCCTCTCCATCTTGCTGTCCTCAACCCGTCCTATACCGGGGCGCGGCGCACGCGGAGGGTAGCCACGGACGACGGTTACCGCGGCGGCACAGATCGGAGTACACCCCGTTAGACCGGAAACACTGCGTGGGCGAACTACTGGAGGTGCAGTCCCGCCCTGGTGCCCGCTCTGTCCGCCCATTCGGCGCCAACGCGTCCGAGCGCGGGCATTTTTATTTCGATATCGGTTCCAAACGCTAGGGCGTCGGCACAAAGGTCGGCACAGTGATGGGTAGGTTTGCTCTATCCCCGTTCCCTTTTCACGCCCGCTGCCCTCCCCTGCCCCGTTGCCCCGCCTTCTGGTTGCGCCAAGGGACTGGTGGTCCTGCTTCAGGTCATGTGGGTAGAGCGGTTCGACGCGCCTTTGTGGCGCGCGTGCTGATCACACGCCGGTTGCGCTTCACTTGGGGTAAGAGGGGGTGTCGTTCGGTCCGTGGCCTCAGTCGACCGACGTAAGCGTGAGTGCCGCGTTGGAAGAAGGCGGAAGCATGCAGGCCATCACGGTGTCCCCTTTGCATGCCCGGATCGCGCCTATTCTGTTGAGGCGGCGGGGCGGCTCGGCGCGGTGCCGGATCATTCAACCTTCTCCAAGAACCGACACGGCCGTTTCCGAGACAGCGATCTCCTGCGCGAGTTGTTCGTGACGACGGCCGCGCGCTGCATGGCCGAAGGCCTGATCTGCGGCGAAGGCTTCGCGGTTGATGCCAGGATGATCAAGGCGGACGCCAACCGCCAGCGCTCCGTGCCGGGCAGCGAAGGTCTGCCAACCGAGGCCGCCGGCTATGCCGTGCGGGAGTATCTCGGGGTGCTGGACAGTGCGGCGTTCGGCGCCGCGACGCCGGCCACGCCCAAGTTCATCTCGGTTGCCGACCCGGCATCCCGATGGAACGGCGCGCCCTTGAGGCGGGCATCCTGATCACACGCTCTTGGCGCTTTACTTGGGGGAAAGATGATCAAGTTCCGGCCCGCATACGCTACCGACGACCGACGCCGCCAATAAGCCGGCGCAGGCCCAGACACGACCGGCGGCCGAATTGGCACATCTCATCGCAGTTCCGCTTCGCGCCTATTTCTGCCAACCACGAGAGTTTTGCTGATGCCCAGAACCCGACAGTGAACCGCGCCGGGTTTCCCGGAGGCTCCAACTCTTGAGAGGATGGAGCCATGACGAAAAAGGCCTCGAACCGGTATTCGCCTGAGGTTCGGCAGCGGGCGGTGCGGATGGTGCTGGACCACGGGGGCGACCATGCCTCGCAGTGGGCGGCCATCGGCTCGATCGCGGCCAAGATCGGCTGCACGAGCGAGACGCTCCGCGGCTGGGTAAGGCAGGCCGAGCGCGATCAGGATCTGCGGCCGGGTCCGACCAGCGTGAAGGGGAAGCGGATCCGGGCGCTAGAGCGGGAGAGCCGCGAGCTGCGCCAAGCCAATGAGATCCTGCGCAAGGCGTCGGCGTATTTTGCACAGGCGGAGCTCGACCGCCGCTCGAAGCAAGGCCACACCGTGCCCGGCCGACAAGGTGAACCGGCACTTCCGGGCACCGCGCCCGAACCTGCTGTGGGTGTCTGATTTTACCTACGTGGCGACCTGGCAGGGTTTCATCTATGTGGCCTTTGTCATCGACGTCTTCGCGCGACGCATCGTCGGTTGGCAGGTGTCGAAGACCGCTCATGTAGGCTTCGTCCTTGATGCCCTGGAACGGGCACTCCATGACCGCCGCCCGGCGCAAGGGGGCGGCCTCGTGCACCATAGCGACCGCGGATCGCAATACGTGTCGATTCGGCACACCGAGCGCCTCGCCGAGGCTGGCATCGAGCCCTCCGTCGGCAGCGTCGGCGACAGCTACGACAATGCCCTGGCCGAGACCATCAACGGCCTGTTCGAGACCGAGGTCATCCGCCACCGTGGGCCCTGGCGCAGTATGGAGACCGTCGAGTTCACCACCCTCGAATGGGTGGACTGGTACAATCACCGCCGCCTCCTCGAACCGATCGGCAACATGCTACCGGCCGAGGCAGAGACGAGCTACTATGCCAGGCTTGAGCAGCCAGCGCTGGCGGCGTAACCCAAACCAACCAGCCTCCGGCATACCCGGCGCGGTTCAGAGCCCGTCGGCGGGCGGCTTGGCCTTTGCCTAGCGTCCTGCCTGCCAGAACTGACGAAGCTCCTTTCCGCCAGGGCAGCTATAGCTGTCCGTCCGGTGGTCATAGACGAAGTCGTCGCGGCCGAAGCTGCCGTTGTTGCCGTTCTTCTCGAATACCGGGATGTGCGGCTCAATGCCGCGCTCGTGGACCAGCCAGGCCAGGTTGGCAGCGTCGCCATAGCCGGTGTCGGCGGCGAGCCGCTCAAGCCAGAGGCCGAACCGCTCCTGCGTGCGGTCGAGCATGACCCGCTGCGCGGTCACCTCGGCCTGGCGCGCGGCGGTGGCCGCCTCGACATCCAGGATCACGGCGCGCTTCAGGTCCATGAGGTAGTTTGTGCAGTAGGCGAAGAAGGCCAGCCCGCCATTGGCACCTGTCCAGCGGGATGCCGAGTCGGCCAGGAAGATGAACTTGGGTATGACCGGTGTTGCGCCACAGAGGGCCGCATCGTCCAGCACCGCAAGATACTCCCGCACGGCGTGGCCCGCGGCCTCGGTCGGCAGGCCTTCGCTGCCCGGCACGGAGCGTTGGCGGTTAGCATCCGCCTTGATCATGCTGGCATCAACCGCCAGACCCCTCATTCCGAAGATGGTTCAGCGATTACCCGCCTGCGTGGCAGCATGTGGAAGCTCTGCGAATCTCCGGCGGTTGTTGGCCTGGGCCAACCCAGATACCCTGCAAGCCCGTCTATCGGTGCTTCATGATGAAGATCCTCCAACCGAGCGTGGTGGCCAGCCAATCCTTTTAGCGGGTGCGGGGAGCCTCCGTCGTGTGATAGCCCTGCCGAATTGGTCCACGTAGGAATACACCACTGGGACTATCAGCAAACTGAGCAGGGTCGATGCGATCAGGCCCCCAATCAACACGAGCGCCATTGGTGCGCGGAATTCCGCATCGGCCCCAATGCCCATGGCGACGTGTGCCATTCCCGCACACATCGCGCAGGTTGTCATCACGATCGGCCTTGCACGCCGCAATGCGGCTGCGGCAATGAAATCGACGCCGGCGGCCGAACCGCTCCGCTGTCGCGCGAGCGCTTGGTCGACCATCAGGATCGAGTTCTTGGCCACGATGCCGAGCAGGAGCAGGATACCGATCGTGGCGGAGATCCCGAGCGGCTCCCGCGCGAACCAAAGTGCCAACACTGCGCCCGCTATCGCGAAGGGAAGCGCTGTCAGGATTGTGAGCGGCTGCAGCACGCTGCGGAAGAGGATTACAAGGACGAGGTAGACTGCCAGCACACCCGCGCCGAGCGATGCGCCGAGATTGCCGAAGAGCTCACGCATAATCTCTCGGTCGCCCGTTTCCACCTCGCTGACACCGGGCGGCAGCTGGCGCATGATCGGCAGGTCTCCTACGAGCCGGTGGGCTTGGCCGAGCGGCAGCCCGTCCAGCTCCGCCTCGACCGTGGCCTTACGCAACCGGTCGACCCGCTCGATTGCGGCAGGGCTCGCGGCGTGGCGAATCGTAGCAACCACCTCCAACGGAACCGCCGCGCCGGTACGCGTCGGAATACGTAGCGCGCGCAGGCTTTCAGTGCCGCGTCCCGCCTCCTCAAGCACCACTCGGATCGGTATGTCACGGCCTTCCACGCCGAACCTGGGCAGGTTGTGCGCAACATCGCCGGTCGTCGCGATGCGCAGCGTCGTGGCGACCTCGGCCACCGACACGCCGAGCTCGGCGACGTGCCCCCAATGCGGTGCAACCTGCAGCTCCGCGCGTTCGGTCAGCGTGCTTGCCCGTGGCTCTATAAAACCCGGCAGGTCACGCATCTGGCACATCAGCTCACCGGCAGCAGCCGCCACGGCCGGCCCCTGCGGCCCGGCAAGAGCGATCTGCACCCGAGCGCCGCGCTGCCTGTCACTGCCGAAGCGGATCCGGACGCCCCGCAGCGTCTCGAGCGCGGGCCGCACCGCCTCCTCCAACTCGCGCTGGTGCAGGCTGCGCTGCTCCCGGGGAAGCAACGTAATAACCAATCGGGCAAGCCGTGGGTCGCCTCCGCCCTGGCCGGAGGCAGTGACGCCGGTGTCGCCGGCTGCAGAAAAGACGGAGATGACCTCGGGGCGGGCCAGGAGGAGGCGGGCCGCCTCGCGGGACGCGTTCTCCGCATCGCGGAGGCTGCTACCCGGCGGGAGCTCGAGTGTGAGCAGGGAGCGGTCGCGATCGGTCCCACGGATGAAGTCCGTCGGGATAAACGGAAGCGGCGCCAGTCCGACCGTGAGGGCGATGGCCCCGAGAAGCAGGGCCGCGGGACGATGCCGCAGACACCAGCCGAGTGCCACCCGATAACAAAAGCCCAATCCGCTCGCGCCAGAGACAGTGGGCTTCGCCGTGCGGCTCGGCCGTAGGAAGTGAGCGCACATGAGCGGTGTCAGCAGGCGCGCCACGAGCAATGAGAAGCCCACCGCCACGATCACCGTGATGCCGAACTGGCGGAAGTACTGGCCCGCAACTCCCGGCATCAGCGACACGGGGACGAACACGGCGGCAATTGCTGCCGTGGTCGCGACGACGGCGAGCCCGATTTCCGCAGATCCGTCCAGGGCTGCCTCGCGGGCTCCAATGGCGGGGTCTGCCTGCAGCCGGCACGCGATATTCTCCACTTCAACGATGGCATCGTCAACGAGGACGCCGACGACGAGCGCGAGCGCCAGAAGCGTGACATTGTTTAATGAGAGATCGAGCCAAGCCATTACGGCGAAGGTGGGGAGCAGTGAAAGCGGGATCGCGATGGCACTGATCAAGGTCGCGCGCCAGTCGCCCAGGAAGGCACCGACGGCAACCACGGCTAAGAGCGTGCCAACGATGAGCGCCTCGACTGATGCGGCATAGGCGGACCGGGCGAAGGCCACGCTGCCGGTCACCAGCGCGATCTCCAGTCCCGGATTGCGCCTCTTGAGCAGCGCCAGGTCCGCGGACACTGCGTCGGCGACGCGAAGCTCCGAGCTGCCGCGGGTTCGCAGGATCTCGAAGGCGACCACCGGTCGTCCGTCCAGGAGGGCGGCGCTTCGCGGATCCGTAGAGGTGTCCAGCACCGAGGCGATGTCGGCGAGGCGCACGGCGCCACCGGAGGGCAGGGCGATCCTGCGTTGCCGGAGTTCGGCGATGGAGCTGGCCGCGCCGAGCGCGCGGATTGCCTGGTCGCCTACCGCGTCTGCGACACGCCCCCCAGGCAGGTCGATATTAAGGTTGCGGAGCTGAACGTTCACCTCGGCCGCGGTAATCCCGAGGGCGAGGAGGCGGTCGGGACGGAGTTCCACACGGATCTCCCGGTCGGTTCCCCCGATCCGGTTCACCTGCCCCACCCCTGGCAGGACACGGAGGGCCGGCGCCAGTGTGTCATCGACGAAGGCGGACACCTCCTCGATGCTCATCCGGGAGGACGAGACCGCATAGGTAAGGATGGCGCCGCCTGCGGCGTCAACGCGCGCAACGACTGGCTCACGAATGCTGGAGGGCAGCTCTGGACGGATCTGGTTAAGCTGGTCGCGCACGTCGTTCGCCGCCCGGTCGATACCGCTGCCAAGCGCGAACTCGATGACAGTGGTCGAGATCCCCGTCGTCACCGTCGAGGTCGACCTCCTAACGTCGCCGAGGCGTGCGACCGCGTCCTCCACCCGGCGCGTGACGAGGGTCTCGATCTCAGATGGCGCCGCGCCGGGCATCATCACGGTGACCGTAACCGCCGGGACATCGATGTCGGGCGTGTTATTGACTCGCAGGGTTGACAGCGACCAGAGGCCCGCCAGCGCGAGCACGACAAACAGCACGCAGGTGGGCACGGGATTGCGGATCGCCCAAGCCGAGGCGTTGTGGTACGATTCGCCCGGCCCGCGACGCCGAGCAACCCTCCCAATCCTCATCGGCCGCTACCGCTGCGCATGGTCGTCGGATCCAGCGATGCGAACCGGTGAGCGGTCAACGAGAAAGCCAGTTCCCGAGGTAACGACCCGCTCGCCGGGCTGCAGACCGCCGCGGATCTCCACAAAGCCCTCATGCCGCATTCCGACCGCGACCTGCCTTGCGAAGACGTGCCCGTCGTCACCGAGCACGAAAGCGACCGGCACACCGCCACGGATCCCGACGGCCTGCTCCGGCACGGCTGTCACCGGCAGGGCCTTCGTCATGATTTCGGCATCTGCGAACATGCCCGGCCGGAGCCCGCGGCCTTCCGGCAACGTGACGTAGACGAGACCTAGCCTAGTGGCCGTGTCCACCAGCGGGGCTATTGCCCGTACCAGTCCCTCGATCCGGTGCTCGCCGTGGCGTACACTTACCGGGAGGCCAGGCGCGACGGAGTGCAGGGAGAGTTCCGGTACTTTCGCCGCCAGCTCCAGCCGGCCATCCCGGATGATGCGATATACCTCCTGTCCGGGCGTGGGCACGGATCCGAGTGCGACCGAGCGTCGCGCCACGATACCGTCTGTTGGGGCGACCATATGCGTCTGGGCGAGGCGCGCTGCCGCCTCGTCGCGACGCGCCCTGGCGGCAGCGAGCCGCGCCTCAGCTTGCAGCAGGGCGGCCTGGCGGTTCTCGACCATTTGCCGGCTGGTGATTGCATCGCGCGCCAATGCACTGGTGCGCGACAGCTCGGCCCGGGCGAG
>DATCMG010000554.1:0-5493 GCA_036563555.1 Roseomonas sp.
CTCGCCCGCCGCCAACCGGCGTGAGGACCGCTACGGCGGCAGCTTGCAGAACCGCATGCGCTTCCCGATCGAGGTGGTGGAGGAGGTGCGGCGGCACTGGCCGGCCGAGAAGCCCCTCTTCTTCCGCGTTTCCGCCATCGACGAGGATGGCGGCTCCATCGAGGAGACGGTGGCCCTGGCACGCGTGCTGAAGGAAAAAGGCGTTGACGTTATCGATTGCAGCACGGGCGGCATGACGGCCCGCTCCATCGTCGATCCGGCGGACCGGCCGGGCTACGGCTACCAGGTGCGGCACGCCGCCCGGGTGCGGGCCGAGGCAGGCGTGGCGACCATGGCAGTCGGCCTGATCGTGCATGCCGATCAGGCCGAGGCGGTGCTGCGGGAGGGCAGCGCGGATCTCGTCGCGATTGGCCGCGAGATGCTGCACAACCCGAACTGGCCGCTCGATGCCGCCCAGAAGCTCGGAGCCGAGGACGCCTACGCGGCCATCCCGGCCGCCTATGGCTACTGGCTCGAGAAGCGCGACAAGGCTGGCTTCGGCGGGCGCCCCTCGACCTGGCAGGCCGGCATCGGGCCGGACAGCGTCGAATAAGCCGAAGGAAGCCGACCCGATGGCCAAAATCCCGCAACCCGATATCGCGGTCGTGCACGAGGGCGCCGATCTCGTCGGGGAATGCCCGATGTGGCACCCGACGGAGGGGCGTCTCTACTGGGTGGATACCCGCCGCCCCGCGCTCCAGCGCCTGGAGCTCGACGGAACGGTCCGCCGCTGGGCGATGCCCAGCAACATCGGCTCCTACGTCTTTCGCAGAGGCGGCGGTCTGGTGGCCGGGCTTAAGCAGGGCTTCGCGGCGGTGGACCTTGAGACCGGGGCCGTGACGCCGATCCTCGACCCGGAGCCGGACCGGCCGGAAAACCGCCTGAACGACGGACGCTGCGACAGGCGCGGGCGTTACTGGTGCGGCTCGCGCGACCCGACCGACGAGAACCCCGGTGGCTCACTCTACCGGCTCGATCCGGGCCTGTCCTGCGAGCGCATGGACACCGGCTTCATCGTCTCCAACGGCATGGCCTTCAGCCCGGACGACCGGACGCTGATCTTCGGCGACAGCCGCGGCGAGACGATGTGGCGTTACGACCTCGACCTGGACAGTGGGCGGATTGGCAACAAGCAGGTCTTCCTCTCAACCGCAGGCGTGCCATGGCGCATTGACGGCGCAACCTTCGACGCGGAAGGGTACTACTGGTGTGCCCTCATCGGCGATGGCTCGATCGGGCGCTTCGATCCGCAGGGCCGGCTGGACCGAATCGTGCGGCTGCCGGTCTCGCACCCCACTATGTGCAACTTCGGCGGACCGGATCTGGACGTGCTCTACGTCACCTCCGGCACCGTGTTCCTGAGCGAGGCCGAGCGGGCGCGCCAGCCTCTCGCCGGCGCGCTGTTCGCGCTCCTCGGCCTCGGCGTGCGGGGCGTCCCCGAGCCGCTCTTCGCCGGTTAGCGCAGGGGCGTGCCGTTCCAAGACCCGCAGGAGGGCGTGATGCCGCAAGAAGCCCCGCCAGGGCCGCTCCACGGAATTCGGGTGCTCGACCTGTCGCGCCTCGTCTGCGGCAACGTCTTGACGATGCTGCTCGGCGACTTCGGCGCCGATGTCGTGAAGGTGGAGGAGCCTGGTCCTGGCGACCCGCTCCGGGCCTGGATCGCCGGCGGCGTCAGCGCCCATTGGAAAGTCTATGGGCGCAACAAGCGCAGCATTGCCCTCGACCTGCGCTCGGACCAGGGCCGGGCGATCCTCGAACGTCTGATTGCGCAGGCAGACGTGCTGGTGGAGGGCTTCCGCCCCGGCACGCTGGAGCGCTGGGGCCTGCCGCCGACCTTGCTGCTGGAGCGGCATCCGGAGCTCGTCATCCTACGCATCTCGGGCTTTGGGCAGTCCGGCGCGTACCGGATGCGGCCGGGCTACGGATCCCTGATCGAGGGGCTGTCGGGCTTCGCATCCCGGAACGGCTTTCCTGACCGTCCGCCCCTGCTGCCGAGCTTTCCCCTTGCCGATATGGTCTCTGGCATGATGGGCGCCTTCGCGACGGTCACGGCGGTCCGCGCGCGGGAGGCGGGCGGCCGCGGGCAGGTCGTCGATCTCTCCCTGCTGGAGCCGATGGTGGCCATGTTCGGCGCCGACGCGCTGCTGCACGGGTTGACGGGACAGGTGCGCGGCCGCACGGGTAGCCGGGGCGCGTCCGCCGCGCCGCGCAACACCTATCAGACCGGCGATGGCGGCTGGTTGACGATCTCCGCGCCAATGCAGTCCATGGCCGAGAAGCTGTTCGACGCGATCGGACGGCCGGAGCTGAAGCGGGATCCCCGCTTCGAGACCAACAGCGCGCGGCTGCACAACGTGGAAGCGCTCGACGCCGAGATCACGGCCTGGCTCTCCACGCGCAGCGTGGCGGATGCCTGGGCGGCGCTGGATGCAGTGGGGGTCACCGCGGCCCCCATCTTCGACGCGGGTCAGCTCGCCAACGACCCGCATGTCCTCTCGCGCGGGGTTTTCTGCAGGATGACGGATGCGGAGGTGGGGGAGGTGGTGATGCCGGCGGTCACGCCGCGCCTGTCGGGCACGCCGGGCGCGGTGCGCCGCCCCGCGCCGTCGGTGGGGCAGGACAGCCGGGTTATCCTGGCGGAGGCGCAGTATGACGACGCGGCGATTACCGCACTCCTCGCGGCGAAGGTGGTGGCCGAAGACTGAACTGATGCCCGAGAAACAAAGCATGAGCGCGTCAAGCGATTGAACAGGCCCTCAAGGGCCCCATGAACCAAGGGAGGAATACGCATGCTTCGCATCCTGGGCGCCGTCTTGGGAACGGCACTCTGCGCCACGCTTCTCGGGGCGGGGCCGCCTGCCGTGGCACAATCCACCCCTCCTTATCCGGACCGCCCGGTCCAGGTGATCGTCTCGTGGCAGGCGGGCGGGGTTGTCGACACCATCGGCCGCGCGCTGTCGCAGGCGATGTCGGACGCGTCGGAGAGCCGCTTCGTCGTCGTCAACCGCGACGGGGCCTCCGGGATCGTGGGGGCCCAGGCCGTGGCGGGCGCGCGGCCCGATGGCTACACCATCGGCTTCGGCCCCATCACACCGATCACCACCGCGGCGCACACGGTGCGCGGCGTTCCCTTCACGATCGAATCCTTCGACTATGTCTGCAAGGTCTTTGAAAACGTCCTCGCGGTCAGCGTCGCCGAGCAATCCCCGTTCCGCAGCATGCCCGATCTCATCGATGCGATCCGCGCGCGACCGGACACGATGACCTACGGTCATTTTGGCACCAATAGCCTCGGGCACCTGTCCTTCGCCAACATCGCTCGCGGCCTGTCCCTGCGGGTCACTGACGTGCCTTTCCGCGGCGAGGTCCCGATCTATCCGGAGATGATCAGCGGTCGGCTGGATTTCGGGATGGGGACCGTGGGCGGCGCAAGGGGCAAGCCCGTGCGCCTGTTGGCGGTGTTTGGCGATAACCGCAGCGTCGCCGCGCCGGATGTGCCGAGCACGCGCGAACTCGGCCTGCCCACTCTGCAGCCCGTGCTGGCCGGCATCACGGTTCCGCGCGGGACGCCCGCCGCGATCACGGAACGGCTGGAGGCCCTATGCCGGCAGGCGACGGAGGACCCGTCCTTCCGTACGGTGATGGGCCGGCTCGGCGAGCCGATCCTTTATGCCGGGCGCGATGCCTTCACGGCGCAGGCCCGCCGCGACAATGCCGAGAAGATCGAGGTTGTGCGGGCCCTCGGGCTGATGCCGCAGTAGGAAGGCCGGAGCGGCGCGGCGGGCTTTGCTCCCGCCGCCCGCAAAGGTTCCGCTCAGGCCGCCCGGCGGAAGGCGTTTAGGCTGCCAGCATGGATCAGTTCGCTCGGCAGTTGGTGCCCGACGATCTCCTCGGCCATGCGCCCGACCTCGATGAGCGCATCGAGATCGACCCCGGTCTCGATGCCCATCTCGTGGCAGAGCAGCACCAGCTCCTCCGAGCAGATGTTCCCGGCCGCGCCCTTCTGCCCGGCGAAGGGGCAGCCGCCGAGGCCGCCCACTGTCGCGTCGAAGCGGTCGATGCCCATCTTCAGCGCTGCATGCGCGTTCGCAATCGCCAAGCCGCGCGTGTCGTGCAGGTGAAGCGTGATGCGCTTGTCGGGCCAGCGGGAGCGAACCTCCCCGATTACGCGCTCGATCCGACCCGGCATCGCCCAGCCCATCGTGTCTGCCAGCGAGAAGGAGGTGATCTCAGCGCCGGCTTCCGCGGCAATGGCCAGACCGTCCTCAAGGGTGCTGATCACCTGCTCGGGTGTGATGTCGCCCTGGTAGTTGCAGCCGAAGGCCGCCATCACACCGATGCGCTTCACCTCCACGCCGTTTGCGAGGTGCACCGCGGTCTGCTTGCGCATGGCCGCGAGGTTCTCGGCATGGGTGCGATTAAGGTTCTTCTTGGTGAAGCCCTCGGATGCCGTGAGCGAGATGGAGCCCGAGATGGTCAGCTTGTCGCGGAAGGCGAGCGCGCGGTTGAGGCCGTTCTCGTTGAACCAGAGCGCCGTGTAGTGCACGCCGGGCTTCACCTTGAAGCCGGCGACCGTCGCCTCGGCGTCGGCCCAGCCCGGCACGACTTTCGGGCTCACGAAGGAGCAGACCTGGATGTGCTCCAGCCCGGTCTCGGCGAGGGCCTCGATGAGGCGGATCTTGTCCGCGGTCGAGATCGGCCCGGGCTCGATCTGGAAGCCCTCGCGCGGCCCCTCCTCCTGGACATGGACGCGCTTCGGAAGATCGGACATGGAACTGTTCCCCGTGTTCTTGAGGCAGCGCCCCACAGGCCTGAGGCGCCAGAATCCTCGACGCCGTGCGGTGGTCGAACGCGCAGGGCCATTGATCACTTAGGCCCGGACAAGGCAACATAAAACGCCAACAGTCTACTTGCACTGCGAATAGATGACAGTGCGAGGCGTTGCTGAAGCCGCCGCGAAGATGGCTCGGCGTTCCAAGGAGGGCACCAGATGTTCACAAGACGCAGCCTCGTGGCCGCTGCAAGCCTGGCTGGGATGGGAGGTGCCACCGAGGCGGCCGCTCAGGCCGAGGTATTCCCCAGCCGTCCGATCAGGCTCGTGGTGCCCTATACGCCCGGCGGCTCGGTCGATTTGATGGCGCGTGCGTTCGGCACGCGCTTCTCCCAGCACACGGGGCAGCCGACCGTGGTGGAGAACCGGCCAGGCGCTTCCACGATGCTGGCGACCGAGTATGTCGCACGCGCGGCGCCCGACGGGTACACAGTGCTCTCGGGCGGCACCCAGCTCGCCCTGATGTCCCATCTCGGCACCCGGACGCCCTACGACGCGGAGCGCGACATCGTCACCGTCGCGGTGCTCACCCTTGTGCCCTACCTGCTAGTGGTCAATCCCGCGCTGCCGGTGCGCAACGTGCAAGAGCTGATCGCCTACGCGAAGGCCCGCCCGGGCGAACT
>DATCMG010000263.1:0-11359 GCA_036563555.1 Roseomonas sp.
TAGCCAGCGCACCGGTGAAGAAGATGCTCGTGGCGCTGACGGAGCTGTCCTGGGCACCATCGAAGAGGCCCTTCAGATGACTGACCAGGACCACCCAGCCGATCTGGAGGAGGAGCAGGCCGTAGAGGGACCGCCCGAACCGATTGAACAGCCGGATCAGGCCACGCGCTTCGCCAGCCCACGACCCTTTGTTGTCATCTGCCATGATCCGACATGCCCATGCGCCGTCGGTGGGGAGGGCTAGCGTCCTCCTTCCGGGGGATGCCGGCAATGTAATTCCGGCGCGACCTGACAGCCAAGAAGGTTCACCTCCTGCCCGTGTCTGCGCCCCGCAGCCGCAGGAAGATCAGGCTGGCCAGCCCGAAGCCTGCCAGTTGGGCCGCCACGAGGAGGAAGGCCAGGCTGTAGCTGCCGCTCCAGCTCACCAGCAGGGTAAAGGCCAGCGGCCCGCAGATCGATCCAGCGAAGCCGAAGAGGCTGGCGGCGGAGGTCACGTCGCTGACCAGGTGCAGCGGCGCGACGCGCGCCAGTTCCGCGATGTGCACGCCGTTCCAGCCAATGGCGGTGAAGCCCACCAGCGCCGCGCAGCCGTAGAGTGTCCAGGAGCCCTGGCCGCCGGCCGCGACCAGCAGCCCTACCGCCAGGGCCGAGGCCACCGCCTGCAAGGCCAGGTGCCGCAGGGCATGGCCCACGCGATCCGCCACCCAGCCCATGGCGACGCGCCCCAGCATGCTTGCGCCCTGCATCAGCGCCACGATCCGCCCGGCCTCCGCCAGGGAGGCATCGTGGCGGGTGACCACATAGGTGGCGGTGAAGGCCATCAGGCAGGATTGCATCACCGAGAAGGAGGTGCCGAGGGCGGTCAGCAGCGGCAGGGAGGGATGCGCGCGCAGGATGCTGACGGAGCGTGCCAGCGCCGCCGGGGAAAGCAGTGCGCGCGCCCAACCTGGCTGGCCCGCACCTCTCTCCCCATCCAGCCGCTGGCGGAAGGGCTGCACCGCCAGGATGGTGAGCAACGTCACGGCGATGACGGTCCCGAGCGCGGCGGACAGGCCCTGCGCCAGCACCAGCGGCGCCGCCACCAGCCCGGCGAGGGCGCCGCCCAGGGGAACACCCGCCTGCTTGACCGAGAAGATCAGCGTGCGGTGCCGGGGCGGCGCGGCGCGGATCAGGATCTGGCTGCCCGCCGGCGTGTTGGGGCCAGCGCCGAAGCCGATTGCCAGGGCGCCGAGCAACCCGAGCAGGCCCAGGGGCTGTGACAGCACGAAAAGCCCGAGCGCCGTGCAGGCCAGGCCGATCTGCAGCGTGCGAACCGGCCCGTGGTGGCCGAGCATCGGGCCGCCACAGGCCAGGCACCAGCAGATACCGGCCGATGTCATGGCGGAGACGAGGCCGATACTCTCCGGCGGCAGGCCGGCGCGAGCCATCAGCGGCGGCCCCAGCAGTGGGATGGCGATGGTGGCGAAGGAACTGACGGTCTGGACGATCAGGGTCGCGACGAGGGCACTGACCCACAAAGGCAATCTCAATCTTCGCTTCCACCCTTCCGCCCGCCCGCTTCTGCACGCGGCCGGGCCTTGGGGGGATTGTGCCGGGAGCGGGGCGCGTCGCCTAGGTGGTGCCGCTCCTCCGCCGGGTGTGGGTCGTGGAGGGCGGTCTGGGTCACCAGTCCTACCACCAGGCCGGGTGGATTCTGCTGAAAAAGGCGGTGGGGGGTGGCGCGGGCGCCGCGCCTGCTAAAAACTTGAAGACCAGCCCGGCGCAGACCGGGGGTGCTTGTGAACGGGAAGGATGAGAACCGGGAATGTTGAACCGTCGCCAGACTCTGGCGTTGGCGGGTCGGCCCGCCAGCGCAACGCTGTCACACCCGGCGCTTGCGGCTTGGCCCGAGCGTCCGCTGCGCGTCGTCGTCCCCTACGCTGCCGGCGGCAACATCGATCTCGTGAGCCGCTTGCTCGCGCCCCGGCTGTCGGAGCGCCTCGGGCAGCCGGTGGTGGTGGACAACCGCCCCGGCGCCGGCGGCAGCCTCGGCGCAGAACAGGTCGCCCGCGCGGCGCCCGACGGCTACACGCTGCTCGCGGGCTCTAATGGCCCGATCACCGTGAACCCGCTCGTGCAGGCGCGCCTGCCGTATGAGCCGCTACGTGATTTCATGCCCATCGCACTGGTGAACGCCGTGCCACTGGTGCTGATGGTCACCAATGACACACGCGCCTCCAACATTGGTGAGGCTGTCACCTTGTCGAAGGCGAATCCGGGCACCTTCACAACCGGCACGCCCGGTGCCGGCAGCACCGCCCATCTGACGCTGGAGCTGTTCAACAGCGCCACAGGCGCCGCACTCGTGCATGTCCCCTATCGTGGTGGCGGCGCCATCGTGCCGGATTTCGTCGCCGGCAATGTTCGCGCGATGTTCACCGAATTCTCGACCGCGCTGCCTCTGCATAAGGACGGCAAGGGCCGGATCCTCGCCATCGCCTCCGCGCACCGCTCGCCGCTGCTGCCGGAAGTGCCCACCTTCATCGAATCTGGCGTTCCCGACTTCATCGCGGCCAGCTATTGCGGCCTGCTGGCCCCGCGTGCCACGCCCACGCCAGTTGTCGGCGCGCTGCGGGACGCCGTCGCGGCCACCACAGCCGATCCTGCGATCCGCGCGAAGCTGGAGGGCATGGGCTCCAATATTGCTTCTGGTGCCGAGCAGACACCCGAAGGCTTCACCACCTTCTTGCGGCGCCAGGCTGCCGATGCGAAGCGCGCCGCAGACCTCGCGGGGATCAAGCCGGAATGAGCGGACCCGACCCGCGCGTCCCGCCCGGCGCCTGTGACTGCCACTGCCACGTCTTCGGCCCCGCCGCGCGCTTCCCCTATGCGGAGCCGCGTTCCTACACGCCGGATGACGCACCACTGGAGGATTACCTGGCCCTGCTGGACCGCCTGGGCCTGGCGCGCGGCGTCATTGTCCAGCCCAGCGCCTATGACCGAGACAATCGGGCCACGCTGGATGCGCTGCGCCGCGCGCCCGACCGCCTGCGCGGTGTCGGCGTCGGCGGTGCGGAGCTGACCCCCACGGTCCTGCGTGAATGGCACGAGGTAGGCATCCGCGGGTTACGCGCCAACGAGTATTGCCGTGCAGGCCAGGCCGCCTACCACGGTGGCGTCCGCCTCGAGGAGATTGAACCCTTCGCGCCCGTCATGGCGGAGTTGGGTTGGCATCTCCAACTCTGGCTGGATGCCGCGGACCTTCCGGACCTCATGCCGCGCCTCGCGCGCCTGAAGATTCCTGTCGTGGTGGACCACATGGGCCGGCTGCACCATAGCCGCGGCACGAGCGATCCAGGTTTCGAGGCGCTGCGACGCGGCGTGGCCGAGGGGCGCCTCTGGGCGAAGGTCTCCGGCACCTATCGCCTCGGAGCCACCGCACCGGATTATGCGGAGGCGCGCCCTTTCCATGACGCCCTGGTGGCCACCAATCCCGACCAGCTCGTCTGGGGCACGGATTGGCCGCATCCTCGCCCGGAAAGCGGAGTGCCTGATGCTGCGCGGCTGCTTCAGATCTTCCTGGACTGGACGCCGGAGCCGGCGCGTCAGCGCATCCTCGTCCGCAACCCGGAAGTCCTCTACGGCTTCTCGCCCGCCGCTCGGAACCATGCAGGAGGATAAGCGGCCGCAGTCCGCTACTTTTTTGCGCCGAATCCGTCGAGGAAAACAGACCCCGCCGGCGATCAGGGCGGTCGCCTGAACGCCGACTCAGGCCATCCACACCCGCTCTCAGCGGCGCAGGCGTGCCAGCGTGTCGGCCGCCGCTGCCGCCGTCATAGCCTCAACGTCGGCGGGCAGCAGCAAGCGCTCCGCTGCCAGACGCTCGGCTGCGGCCTTCACTGCCGTCACATAGACGGTTTGCGTGGGATACCGCTCCTCCAGCGACAGCCGCGGATCGCTCGCTGCCTCACGCTCCGCCTTTGTGGCGGCGAAGGGAACGACGCCCCCAGTGTTGTAGCAGAGCGCCCCTGGCGCGAACCCTGCCGTGCGCGGGTTCCAGCCGGTATAGGTGGCCTTCGGCACCTCGGTCACCGGGGCGCGCAGCCCGCCCACCGCATTGCCATCGGCGTCCACGCGCGGCAGCAACACGGCATATTCCCCGCGCACCACCGGTGGCACCACGTCGTTGTCCACCAGTTGCGCCGGCCCGAAGGTGCCACGGTAGCCAAGCGTGCGGATGTCGGGATAGAGGCCCTGCGCCGGCAGTAGCGTGCCATGGGCACGCATGGGGAAGCGGCTTGCCGGCGGTTCCACCCCTTCCCGCGCCCACAGTTCCATCGCAACCAACAGCGCCCGCATCGGCGCCCCGGCCTGCAGCGGGTTCACCGGCAGGCTGCAGCGTTCAAGGGGGCTCGCCACGGCGCTGGCCAGAGCGAAATGCGGATGCCCCGACAGCATGTAGGCGCGCACCTCGGGCGGCAGGTCGATGTGGTTGCCCTGCGTGTCGGTGACGAGCAGTGATGCGCGGGCGCCCCAGAACTCGTATTCGCTGTCGGTTTGCATGATGCGCGGGCAGGTGGCGCTGATGCGGCAGCGAAGCAGCAGCCCATCGCGACGGCCGGTCAGGTGGTCTTCCGTTACCGCATAGGTGAAGGGAAACTGGTCGGCGGGGTAGTGGCGGTCGCCATGTGGCGTCGGGTTGCGGCCGGGCTGGGCGAAGCGGGCGTTGGTGAAGGTGCGGCGGGTGCCGGGGATGTGCGGCAGCATAGCCTCATAGACCTGGCGGCCACGCTCGTCCTCGTTGAAGCCGAGGTACAGGTAGTCACGGACAAAGCGCCCGGATTGCGAGATGCCGTGCAACATCGCCCGGTCCACCGTCACGCGCCCATTTGCCGCCAGCGGGTTCGCCGCACCCTTCTCACGCCGCAGGAAGGTCGCGACGTCACGGAACGCGGCGAAGGCAATGCCCTGTACCGCGGGGTCCTTGGCGGTGTAGATGAATTCATACAGCGCGCCGGCATCGAAGCCGACCGGGCGGGTGATCTCGATCCGCTGCGGGTCGAGGAAGCGGAAGCGCAGGTCGGGCGGGGTTTGCCGGGCATCGTCGGCCTGACCGCGCACGGTCAGCGTGGCTCCCTCCTGGTTCGCCGCCGGATAGGTCAGTTGCGCGGTGGCCGGGTTCGTCGTGTTGTCGAAGAGGAACTCCTCGCGCGAGCGGCCGGTGACGTTGGGCAGAACCGGCGCATCGAGCCGCAGCCCGGCCCCGCGCCCCTCGCCAGCCGGGATATCGGCCTGCCAGCCTACCCAGACCATGGTGTAGCCCTGGCGCATCAGGAAGCCATTGCCGGGGTCACGGTTCAGCATCAGCGCATTCGCCGAGCCATCATTGTAGAGCTGGCCCATCAGCTCCCGCCCACGGTTCGGCACCTCCACGATCATCGTGCCGTTGCCGCGGAACGGCTCGGCCGGGCGCAGGATGACCACCTCCGCCACGGCCTCGACCCGCCCCTGCGCGTTGCGCGGTGCCAGCGCGAGATCCGCGATGACGGCGTTGCGCGGATCGGCGGGATCGAGCGAGAGGGTCGCGCGCGCCGAGAGTCTTTCATAGCGCCCGGCGTCGCCGAACTCCTGGCCGTTGAATGCGGTTTGCGGCGCCCCAGTGATCTCGAAGCGAGCGACTTCGGCGGTGGCGGGGCCTACCCATCCGACAAGCCCAGCCAAGGCCAGGGCGGCGGCATTCCTGCGCATGGTACATTTCCTCCTTGGTTGAAGTCCGGGTCTTGGCCCCGCAACATCGCGCCGGCGGCGTCGAAAGTGTAGGCAGGTTGCGCAGCAGGCGTCACGCAACCCGCGGCAGCGTTTCTAACGTGCGATTTGCGCGAGGCGCCCGGAGGTTGCCAGCGCCACCGTACGGGCCGCATCCTCAGGCAGCAACCGCCGCTTGGCGACCACCCGCGCCGCGGCGGCGCGGGTGGTCGAGTCCGCCTGCACCACATGCGTGAGCCGGTCCGACCAGGACTGCACGAGCCCGGCATCCTGATCGATGCCAAGGACATCGCGCCCTACACGGGCGAGGGACTCCGTGACCGCGCCGCCGAACCGGCCGAGGCCGATTACCACGAGGCTGTCTCCGCTCGGGGATGAGACTTTAGCCAACGATGGGGCGCCCCTCTGGGTAGCGGTACGGGTTCTGCCTTCGCCGAAGCGCCAGCCCCGTCGCCACGGTGATGGTCCCAACCCGCCCGAGGAACATTAAGGCCACGAGAATGAGCTGACCGCTCGGCGGCAGGCTGGCGGTGATGCCGGTCGACAATCCGACGGTCGCGAAGGCCGAGATGACCTCGAACACGATATCCTGCATGGGGAAATCGCTGACGCTCAGAAGCAGAAGAGTCGCGGTCCCCACAACGCCGACGGCCAGAAGCACGACCGTTAGCGCCTGCCGCTGGACCTCCCTCGAAATCCGTCTACCGAAGGCGGCGACGTCAGGCTCCCCGCGGATCTCGGCCCAGACCACCAGTCCCAGTACTAGAAAGGTCGTAACCTTAATGCCGCCCGCGGTGCTGGCGCTCCCGCCGCCGATCAGCATCAGACCATAACCGATCGCGAGGGTTTCCGCCTCGAACTTTCCGATGTCGAGAGAGTTGAACCCCGCCGTCCGGGTCACGACGGAGTGGAACGCCGAGCCGAGCAGCTTGCCCGACCAATCAAGCGGACCGAGGGTCGCCGGATTGTTCCACTCGTAGGCGAGCACCGCCACCCAGCCGCCCAGTAGAAGCGCGCCTGTGGCGAGCAGGGTGAGCTTGGTGTGCATCGCCCACCTTGCCGAACGGCGCGGATTCCGGCGCATGTCATGCAGCACGGGGAAACCGATTCCGCCCAGGATCACCGCAGCCATAATGGGACCGAGCATGAGCCAATCGAGCGCGAAACTCATTACGTTGTCCAAGTAGGTCGAGAAGCCCGCGTTGCTGAAGGCGGATATCGCGAGGAACAGGCCGTTCCAGGCCGCCACGGGCCAGGGTTCCCTGTAGGCGTAGTGCAGGCGAAGCGCCAAGGCCGCTGCCGTCGCGAGCTCGACGGCAGCCGTAACCGAGAGAACCAACCTCAGCACGGCGGCGACGTCGCCGAGCGCCAGGCTCCGGGTCTCCGCCTGAGCGACGAGGCGGGTTGCGAGGCGCAGGCGCCGGGCAACCAGAAGCCCCAGGAGGGTGGCCCCGCTCATGATGCCGAAGCCGCCCACCTGGATTAGCGCCAGGATCACCACCTGCCCGAACCTCGACCAGTAGACGGGCGTGTCCACCACGATCAGACCCGTGACGCACACCGCCGAGGTCGCGGTGAAGAGCGCAGTCAGGAGCGGGGCCGCACCCTCGCCAGCCCGGGAGACCGGCAACATCAGCAGCCCGGTGCCCACCGCGACGGCGATGAGGAAGGCCAGCGGCACCAATCGCGCCGGATGCTGGAGCGTAGACGGCAACACAGTCTCCTCTATCCAACGATGCTTAGCGTGCGGCCGTGGTCATCCGGCGTCCGGTTTGAGGACGTCAAACAGGAATGCGACCCAGGTGAGCACGAGCCGGAGGCGCAGCAGGCCCTCAAGCGCCGCGAGGCCCCAGCACAGGCGGCCCACCATGCCATTGCAGTAACACCAGATCACCAGCTCGACACCAGTGACGACGTTGTAGGTGGCAGGCGGGCGCTCCCCTGGCGCGAGCGCATACAGCACGGCGGCGACAGCGAGGGTCGAGAGCCCAGGACCCGCAGCGTTTCCAGCGACCCGCGGATTCCGGTCAGCGGCGTGCCGAGATCGTAGCCGAGGGAGGTGAGAAGGGTGGTCCGCAGTGCGTCCGCTTCCGCCCGGGTCGCACCCCGCGCCCGCTCCTCCATCAGCTCCGCCCGCTCCAGCGCGATGGCCGCTTCGGGATCGAGCGGCTCCGAGCAGTCCGCGAAGCGGATGCCGACCAGGCCCGCAACGCCCTGCGCCGTTGGCAGCGGCTGAAACTGCCATGATATGGCTGGAAGGGTATCTGTGCCCCAACCGGTCGTACGCCCCTTGGCGTAGGCCCAACGTGCGGCGGCCATGGAGGCATCATCCGGCTCGGCGGCGGGCGGGGCGGCGGCGCGAATGAGCAGGTCGGTGTCATCCCGCCGCCGCTCGCGCGGATCCAGCGTCTGGGCAGCACCGTGAACCCCTTCGCCGCGTCCGAACGCTTTACGATCTCGACGTCGACCTGGCACATGACCCGGCGCAATCCGCCCTGAAACTGTGGTCCCTGGTATCCACCGTCGGCGTAGAGCTTGAGCAGGAAAGGATGCAGGCCGAACAGGGTGGCCATGAGCAGGACACCACCATCGCGGTCCTGAATGTCCGCCGCATGGACAATGGCGTGCAGCAGCAGGCCCTGGGTGTCTACCAGGACATGGCGCTTCTTGCCCTTGATCTTCTTGCCCCCGTCATAGCCCGGCGGATCGATCCGGCGCCCCCATTTTCCGCGCTCTTGACGCTCTGGCTGTCGATGATCGCAGCCGTCGGGCTGGCGTCCCGTCCCGCCAACTCCCGACACGCCGCGTAGAGCGCGTGGTGAAGGCGGTCGAGCGTGCCATCGTAGCCCCACCGAGCGAAGTAGTCGTGCAGGGTGCTGCGCGACGGCAGATCCTTCGGGATCGCCGTCCACTGACAGCCTGTGCTCAGGATGTAGAGCAGCCCATTGAGCACCTCGCGCAGGTTGACGCTCCGCTTGTTGCCGCCGCGCTTGGCGGCCGGGATCAATGGGGCGACCAGCGCCCACTCCTTGTCGATCAAATCGCTCGGATAGCGCGGCCATACCGGCCCCGGTTCTCGCTCGTCCACATCGGCGGCTTCCTCCAGACCAAGCCGTCAACGATGGAATCACAACCTGCTCCGAAGCCTCAACATGTTCCCGGATGGACACTAATAAATCCCACTCATCCAAATCGGGCTAGCAAGCGGCATGCCTGGACGAGCGTTTCGTCTGTCCTCAGTTGGCGGAACGTGCTGCAGAATGATTTCCGCGCTCGGCGTGCCTCCCGGTGAAAATTGGACGATCATACCTGTTCATGCTGTTTCTTGTGCGATATGTCTCTCGTCGTTTTGATGGGAAGCGTCAATGAGCCAGCAGACTCTGATTGAATTCCGTAACTTCGTTGCCAGCAACCCCGCGTTGGTGGAGCGCCTCAAGGGCACGACAGATCCTCACAAGTTCGCTGAGGAAGCCGGCAAGGTGGCACGGGAGAACGGCTTTTCCGTGTCTCCCGCTGAGCTGGAAGCCGCTTTGACCAGCCCCTCCTCTGGCGCCAGTGGCGAGTTGAAAGACGAGCAGCTGGTCTCAGTGGCTGGCGGCGGCGGCGCCAAGACCATTGAGGATACGGTTTGCATGAAGCTGTACGGCTGGTGCCCGTGACAGAGCTGGACGCCCGGCGGTAATCCGGGCGTCGCTTTTTGCCGCCCTACCGCCACAACGCGGCGGTAGGGATGGATGCCAGACGATCTCTGAGGCTTCGACATTGTCACTCGGCGCCCTTCCCGGGTGGGATACGCCTATTTCAGAATTGTGGGCCAGTGCCGCGACGGACCTGCCGCCCTCACTGGCCAGCCCGGAAGCGACAATGCAGATGGCTGCGCTGGCCGCCAGCACCGACCTGGCGGCGCGGATCATGTTCATGGAGTGCCGGCTTGCCGGCTCTCGCCGCGTCGATTTGTCGTTCGACATCTCGGCTGATGCTTACCGCCGCGCTTGGCCCGACAGGATCTGGAACGGTCCGGATGCCAGCCATGTCGGCATCGAGTACGACCTGGACGAATTCGGCGGCGAACCCGCCGTGTTTCATCCGATCGGGTGCAGCGTGGCGGCAGCCCCAGACCTGGCGCCCGCCTTGCGCCATCTTGCCGATCCTGCCGCCGTTGCTGCAGCCATGGCTTACCTTGAGACCCAGCCGCGCTCGGCCCGAATCGACTACGTGGCCGCCATGCCGTCGCGGCCTGGGCAGCCCCTGCGGGTCAACCTGTCTTCCACCGCACTGCGTCAGCGGCCGGATGAGGAGGCGCCGGACGTTGTCATGGCGTTGGCACGCCGCGCGGACCACACCGCCATTGCTCTCGATTTCAACGAAGACGGGCTGCTGCCCCGGTGGGGAATCGAGCTGTTCCTGCGACCGCAGGCCGGGATTGCAGCTTGGTCAGCCCTTTTCGACGACATCGTTTCAGCCGACCTGGCCGAGCCGTCGCGGGTTGCGGCGGCCATGGCTTGGCCGGGACGCCGTGCCTGCGCGGCCGCGCCACCGATCGGGGCCTTCCTGGGGCTGAGCCTGGCGGATTGGCGCGACTTCAGCCACGTGAAGCTGGTCGTCGATGGAAAGATGCTGAGCGCGAAGCTGTACTTGGCCTGCGCCCGCCGTTGGCTACCGGCGGTGGCTGGAGTGTGATCCGTGCGCGCCGATAGTCAAGATGAAACCGGCACCGACCTGCGCATGCTGCTCGCCGATGCGCTGCTGCCTTGGGAGCGCCGGCCAGCACCACGGCGGCCGCATACTCCGGCCGAGCTCGGCCTGCTGGCAGACTGGCGCCGTGTCGCCGCCGCCGGCAGTCATCTCGCCATGCGACGCCGGCTGCGCCGCGAAGGTTTGTGCATCGGCCAGCTGCGGGGCAGCGTACCATTGATCGAGCCCGGCTGGTGGCCGCTCTTCGCAGCGCTTCTCCGAGCGCAGGACGACATGGGGCTGACATCATCGGCACTCGTCCTGGGGCGCGACTCGCTGGAAGCACGGCTGGCCGATTTCGGCATCGATGCCGGGGCGATGTTGCTGCCCGATGCCCGCAAGGACCTGGAGCAATCCTTGCAGGATCGCGTCGCCGCGCTGGCCACCCCGCTGGCCCGCCCCGGCCAGTTGGCAATCGAGCGGTTCATCGGCCTCGACACCCTGCGTCTGCCGCTGTCGCGCTACCCGGCCCTGGTCCGGCTGGTTGCCATCGCCATCGACCAATGGGCCGGGGCGACCGCCGAGCTGCTGGCGCGCCTGCACCAGGACCGCGCACTTCTGTCCGACCGCTTCGGGCTGCCGCCACGGGCTCGGCTGACGGAGATCGGCACCGGCCTGTCCGATCCGCACGAACATGGCCGCCAAGTGCTGCGGCTCAGCTTCGAGAACGGGCTGAGGCTCGCATACAAGCCGCGCAACCTGGACATGGAAGCCGCCTTCGCGGGGCTGGTGGAGTGGCACAATGCGCTGCTGCCCGCGCTGGACCTGCGTGCGCCGGCGGTCCTCGCACGGGATTGCTACGGCTGGGTGGAGTGGATCGAGCCCGCCGACTGCGCGAGCCCCGCCGGCCTGGATGCCTTCCACCGGCGTGCCGGCGCGC
>DATCMG010000268.1:0-8660 GCA_036563555.1 Roseomonas sp.
CATGGTCCCGGAGACCAGGGGAGAGCCAATCCCGGCCAGGTAGGCCAAGGCCCGGCGGCAGTAATCCACCGAGAGCGGGGTCATGCGCTGCTCCCCATGGCCGCTGCGATACTTCGTCAACGCCCAGCAGACATCGCCGCCCGACCGCCGCCAGGCTCCGGCAAGATACTCGACGCCGTATCGCAGGTTGGTTCCCGGTTCCATCAGGTCTTCCGGCCCACCCCTGAAGCCCAGCATCGCGGCGGTGGCAGGCAGCACCTGCATCAACCCCAATTCGCCCGCCGAGCCGACCGCCCGCGGGTTATAGGCGCTCTCGACGAAGGCAACGGCATCGGCCAATGCGGGCGGTATGCCGGCATGCACGGCCCATTGCGTCAGGGCAGCGATATGCAGGGCACGCCGGGCCGCGATGGTGCCATGGACGGACCCGGCAGCCATGTTCGAGACCGCAACACCTGGCTCATTCGCTGTTGGAGCCAAGAGGGCGGAAGGACGCAGGCCGTTCTCCGTGGCCCGCACTTCGGATGGCACGGCGAAGGACAGGAGCAGCCCCATCGCCGCCATTCCCGCAAGCACTACTCTTCCCGGCGAAGCCAGATTCCCATGGGGAGCCGCAGCGGCCTCGTCGTGGACACCGGGGCGACGAGGCAGCGCCTCCTGGGGCCGCAAGCTCCTACTTTGCCAGGGAATCATGCGCTGCGAGGCAGGCCATATCCAGGATCCCATTCACCCCCGAGGCGATGGACAGGATCTGCGCCGGCTTGGAGAGCCCCATCAGCAGCGGCCCGATGGCGGGTGCGTTCGTCAGGCGCGGGATCGTCTTGCTGAGGATATGCGCCGCGTGCAGCCCCGGCATCACCAGCACATTGGCCGCCCCCGTCAGACGGCAGAAGGGGTAGAGGGCGTGGAGTTGGGGGTCGAGGGCGACATCGGCCGCCATCTCGCCCTCATACTCGAAGCCGACATCGCCGCGGGCGTCGAGCAGGCCAACCGCCTGCCGCACCGTTTCCGGAATCACGCTGCCACGCGGGTCACCGAAGGTGGAGAAGGAGAGGAAGGCCACGCGCGGCTCCAGCCCGAGGCGGCGGGCCTGGGCGGCGGATTGCACGGCGATTTCCGCGAGCGTCTCGGGGTCGGGGCGCTCATGGATCGCGGTGTCGGCCAGCAGGACCGTGCCCACGCGGCGCGTCAGCAGGATCGTCAGGCCGAAGAGCACGCCCTTGCCGCCATGCGAGGCGGGGGCCGGGTCGATCGCCAGCGTGATCTGCTTCAGCGCCGATGAGTAGGAGCGGGTGGTGCCGGTCACCATCGCATCCGCGTCGCCCATCGCCACCATGCAGGCGGCGAAGACGTTGCGGTCCAGGTTCACCGCGCGCTGTGTGTCGCGGAAGAGGAAGCCTTCGCGCTGCTTCCTGGCATAGAGATATTCGGCGTAGCGGCGGTTGCTGCCGGACAGCGCGGCGTTGTGGATCTCGATGCCATCGGGCAGCGGCACGCCCAACGCCGCGACGGTGGCGTGGATGCGTTCCTCGCGGCCCACCAGCACGGGCGTGCCGTAGCCGGCGTTGCGGAAGGCGATCGCGGCGCGGATCGTCTTCTCCTCCTCGCCCTCCGCGAAGACCACGCGGCGGGGGTTCTGGCGCACGCGCTCCGTGATGGCCTCCAGCGCGCCGCCAGCGGCATCCAACTTCTGCGCCAGGTCGCGGGCGTAGCGCTGCATGTCGATGATGGGCTTGCGGGCCACGCCGCTGTCCATCGCCGCCTTCGCGACGGCCGGCGAGACATGGGAGATCAGGCGCGGGTCGAAGGCATGGGGGATGATGTATTCGGGGCCGAAGCGCAGGCCGGCACCGCCGCCGGCGCCCGCCACCTCCTCCGGCACGTCCTCGCGCGCCAGCATCGCCAGCGCCTCGGCGGCGGCGATCTTCATGTGCTCGTTGATCGTGCTGGCGCGCACATCCAGCGCGCCGCGGAAGATGAAGGGGAAGCCCAGGACGTTGTTCACCTGGTTCGGATAATCCGAGCGGCCGGTGGCCACGATGCAGTCCGGGCGCGCGGCCTTGGCCTCATCCGGGGTGATTTCCGGGTCGGGGTTGGCCATGGCGAAGATGATCGGTTTCTCGGCCATGCCGCGCACCATCTCCGGCGTCACGGCGCCCTTCTTGGACAGGCCGAAGAAGGCATCGGCGCCCTTGAGCGCCTCGGTCAGCGTCCGCGCCTCCGTATCGACGGCATGGGCGGACTTCCACTGGTTCATGCCCTCGGCGCGGCCGCGATAGAGCACGCCCTTGGTGTCGCACATGATGATGTTCTGCGGGCGCATGCCCATGGCACGCAGCAACTCGGCGCAGGCGATGGCGGCGGAGCCCGCGCCGTTGATCACGAGCTTCGTGGATTTGAGGTCGCGGCCCGTCAGGTGGCAGGCATTGATCAGGCCGGCGGCGGCGACGATGGCAGTGCCGTGCTGGTCGTCATGGAAGACCGGGATGTCCATGATCTCGCGCAGCCGCTGCTCGATCACGAAGCACTCGGGGGCTTTGATGTCCTCGAGATTGATGCCGCCGAAGGAAGGGGCGAGGAAGCGGACGCAGTTCACGAACTCGTCCACATCGGCGGTGTCCACGCAGAGATCGATGGAATCCACCTCGGCGAAGCGCTTGAACAGCGCCGCCTTGCCCTCCATCACCGGCTTGCTGGCGACGGCACCCAGATCGCCCAGGCCGAGCACCGCGGTGCCGTTGGAGATGACGGCGACCATGTTGCCCTTGGCCGTGTAGTCATAGGCCAGCGACTTGTCCCGGTGGATCTCCAGGCAGGGCTCGGCCACGCCCGGCGAATAGGCCAGCGAGAGGTCGCGCGCGGTGGCCAGCGGCTTGGTGAGGCGGATCTCCAGCTTGCCGGGCTTGCCCTCGGCATGCATCGACAGGGCCTCTTCGCGGGTGATGCGGGCGGTGCGGGAGTCCCCATTGCCACTGCGGCGCGCGTCGTCCATCCCTCGATCCTCTCACTCTCGTCACACTATGGGCCGGCCGGTCCGTCGCGTGAAGCGCATCGGAGGCGTTCGGGAATGCTGCGGCGCAGCGCGGACGCGGGGTTTTCCGCACCGGGAAGAGACCGGAGTGACCGGCCCCTTCCACATCCCCGAACGGGTTATCAGGCCCGGCGGATATTCCAGGGATAGGGCGTGCTGCCCTCCAGCAAGCCGGTCAGGTTCCGCCGGAAGGCGGTACGGATGGTGAACTGGCCCAGCGGGATGGTGGCGACCTCATCCAGCGCCAGGCGCCCGATTTCCCCGGCGATGCGGGCGCGGCTCGCCTCGTCCGGGGCATCGATCCACTCCGCCGTCAGCGCTTCCGCCCGATCGCTCTTCCACCAGCCGAACCAGCCGGCCTCGCCCTGGCCGCGGATCAGGGGCGACATGGCGGGGCTGCCATAGGTGTTGGAGCTGCCGGTCGTGTGGAAGATGCTCCAGCCCCCGCGCTCCACCGGCTCCCGCGAATTGCGGCGCTGGATCACCGTGCCCCAGTCGCTTTCTGCCATCTCCACATTCATGCCGATCCGGCGCAGCGCGTCGCCCGTCACCTGCCCGAGCGGGCCGATATCCGGGAAGTCGGTCGGGTTGATGATGACGACCTTCCCGTTCGAGTAGCCGGCCTCCCGCAAAGCGGCGCGGGCGGCGTCCAGGCTGCCCGGCATCAGGTCCGGATTGTCCTTGTAATAGGGTGTGCGCTTGGGGAAGAGGCTGCGCGTATCGGTCCAGACCGAGGTGTCGTCCCCCTGGGCCGCGCGCATGTAGTTCTCCTGCATCACGGAGAGCCGCACGGCCCGGCGCAGCCGGACATCGTCGAAGGGTGGCTGCAGGCAGTTCAGCCGCATCAGGGCCATGCGGCCCTCCACGTCCAGGATCTCGCGCCGGATCTCGCGGTTGCGGGCGAGCATGGGCTGCAGGTCTGAAAGCGGCCGCTCCCACCAGTCCACCTCCCCGTTGGTGAGGGCGGCGGCGGCTGTCGAGGCATCCGGGATCACATGCCACTCGATCCGCTGCATATGCGCGATCTTGCCGCCGGAGGCGCGCTCCGGCGGCTCCTGGCGCGGGACATAGCCGTCGAATTTCTCATAGAGAACGCGGGAGCCGGAATTGTACTCGCCGGGGATGAAGCGGTAGGGGCCGGAGCCGACCATCTCCGTCACGGCGCGGGTCGAGTCCGTGGCCGCCAGCCGCTCCGGCATGATGAAGCAGACGCTCGCATCCGGCTTCGCCAGCGCGTCCAGGATCAGCGGGAAGGGGCGGTTGAGCCGGGCCTCGAAGCTCCGGTCGTCCAGCACGCGCCATTCCGCGACGGCGCGGGCGAGGAGCTGGCCGAAGGGGTCCCGCACCGTCCAGCGCTTGATGCTCGCGATGCAGTCCGCCGCCCGGACGGGTTCTCCGTCATGGAAGCGCAACCCCTCGCGCAGGCGGAAGCGCCAGCGCTTCCCGTCATCCAGCATCTCATGCCCCTCGGCCATCTGGGGCTGGGGGCGGTTCCGGGCGTCGGTGGCGTAGAGCGTATCGAAGACGTGGTAGCCGTGGTTGCCGGTGACGGTGGCCGTCGTCCAGATCGGGTCGAGGCTGGTCAGGTTCGCCTGCGGGACAAAGCGCAATGTCCGCGCACGCGCATCCTGGCCAAGCGCCGGAGCCGCGAGGCCGCCAGCAAAGGTCGCGCCGGCGCTGGCGCGAAGCAAGGTTCGGCGAAGCATCCTGAACATCTCCCGCTGGCCCTTTCCGGGCTCTCGGGCATGAGCCTGCCCCCGCAGCCCCGCGCGAGGCAAGCGCTGGACCGATCCCCTCGCCCAACTTAGGAGTTCCGCCATGGACGCCGCCCCGCCACCGCCGCCCAACCTGCCCAGGGCCGAGGGCGCCACCCCGGCCATGGCACAATGGTTCGCCGCCAAGCACGCCCATCCGGACGCGCTGGTCTTCTTCCGCATGGGCGACTTCTTCGAGATGTTCTTCGCGGATGCGATCACCGCGGGGGAGGTGCTCGGGCTCGCCGTGTCGCATCGGGGCGAGCATGGCGGGCAGCCCGTGCCCATGGCCGGGGTGCCGGTGCATGCGATGGAGGCCTATCTCGCCCGCCTGATCCGCCGCGGCTTCCGCGTCGCGATCTGCGAGCAGATGGAGACGCCCGAGGCCGCCAAGGCCCGTAAGGCCCCCGCCGTGCGGCGGGAGGTGGTGCGCATCGTCACCCCCGCGACCGTGACGGAGGAGGCGCTGCTGGAGGGCGCCCGCCCCTCCTGGCTGCTGGCCCTGGCGCCGGAAGGCGCCGATCGCGTGGGCGCGGCCTGGCTGGACGTCTCCACCGGCAGCGTCTGCACGGAAAGCCTGGCCGCCGCCGAGCTGGGCGCCCTGCTGGCCCGGCTGGAACCCGCCGAGGTGGTGGCGCCCGAGGCCCTGGCGGCCGGCGATGCCCTCACCCCGCTGGGCGGGGTGGTGCGGGAAGCCGCCCCGCCGCGCGATGGCGCCCGGCTGGCGGCCGAGGCCTGGGGCGTGGCCAGCCTCACCGCCTTCGGCAGCTTCACCGAGAGCGAGACGGCGGCCCTGGCCATGGCGCTGGACTATGTGCGCGGCGCCTCGGGCGGCACCCTGCCCCGCCTGGCCCCCCCGGAGCCGCGCGGCGGGGAGGGCACGCTGCGGATGGATGCCGCCACCCGCCGGTCGCTGGAAATTCTCAAGGCCGAGCGCGGCGGCAAGGACTGCCTGCTGGGGGCCGTGGACCGGACCCTGACCGCCGCGGGGGCACGGGAACTGGCCGCCCGCCTCGCCACCCCGCTGGCCGAGGCGGCCCCGATCGCCGCGCGGCACGACGCCGTCACCTTCCTCCTGGCCGCCGATTCCGTGCGGGCCGGGCTGCGGGAAGCCCTCAAGGGCGCACCTGATATGGCCCGCGCCCTGGGCCGCCTGTCGGTCGAGCGCTTCTTCCCGCGCGACCTCGCCAGCCTGCGGGACGGCCTTGTCCGCGCCGAGGCGATGCGGGCCGCCATCCGCGATGCCTTCGGGGTTCCCCCCATCCCGCCCCTGCTGCTGGAGGCGGGCGAGGCACTGGTGCCGGAAGCTTCGCCCCGCGCCGAACTCGCCCGCGCCCTGGCCGAGGAGTTGCCCGCCCGGCTGGAGGATGGCGGGGTGGTCGGCCCGGGCTATGACGGGGAACTCGATGCCCTGCGCCGCCTGCGGGATGATGCGCGCGGCGCGATCCTCGCCCTTCAGATGGATCTGGCCCAGGCCTGGGGGGTGGCCAGCCTCAAGATCCGCCATCACCAGCAGCTCGGCTTCCTGGCCGAGGTCCCGGCGGCGGCGGGCGAGACCCTGCTCCGCCAGAAGCCCGCCCCCGGCCCCATGGCGCCCGTCCACCGCCAGAGCATGGCGAATGCCCACCGCTTCACCTGCGGGGCGCTCTCTGAACTCGACCGCAAGCTCTCCCAGGCGCGGGACGAGGCGGCGCGGCGGGAGGCGCTGGTCGTGCGGCACCTGCGGAAGCTGTGCCTGGACGCCGCCCCCGGCATCGCCGCGGCGGCGCGGGCCATGGCGGATCTGGATGTCCATGCCGCCTCGGCGGAACTCGCGGCCGGCGGCGGCTGGTGCCGGCCGGAAATGCCGGAGCGGCCGGATTTCTGCGTGACGCAAGGCCGCCACCCCGTGGTGGAGGCCGCCCTGCGCCGAAACCGAGGACCCGCCTTCGTCCCCAATGACGCCGATCTCTCCCCCGGCCGCCGCCTCTGCCTGCTGACGGGGCCGAACATGGCGGGAAAGTCCACCTATCTCCGCCAGAACGCGCTGATGGTGGTTCTCGCCCAGGCTGGGCTCTTCGTTCCGGCCGAATCAGCCCGGATCGGGCTGGTGGACCGGCTCTTCTCCCGCGTCGGCACGGCGGACGACATCGCCGGGGGCCGCTCCACCTTCATGGTGGAGATGAGCGAGACGGCGGCCGTGCTGAACCAGGCCGGACCCCGCTCCTTCGTGGTGCTGGACGAGGTCGGGCGCGGCACCGCCACCTGGGATGGCCTCGCCATCGCCTGGTCGGTGCTGGAGTCGCTGCATGACCGGCTCCGCTCCCGCACCCTCTTCGCCACGCATTTCCATGAGCTGACCGCCCTGGCCGGGAAGCTGCCGGAACTGGCCCCCGCCGCCATGAAGGTGCGGGAGCATCGCGGGCAGGTCGTGTTCCAGCACCTGGTCGGGCCGGGCGCCTCGGAGCGCTCCTGGGGGCTGCATGTCGCCCGGCTGGCGGGGGTGCCGCGGGAGGTGGTGGCGCGGGCCGAGACGGTCCTCGCCTCTCTGGAGGAACGGGCGCGGGGGTTGGACCCGCTCTCCGGCGAGTTGCCGCTTTTCGCCGCCGCGCCGGGACCACGCCCACAACCGGCGGTAGGAGCGGACGCGCTCCGCGCCGCCCTCGATGCGCTGGACCCTGATGCCATGGCGCCACGCGAGGCGCTGGAAGAGCTTTACCGGCTGAAATCCTTGGCTGCGGAGCAAGGAACGGCTGTTGCGGCGCAGCGTCAGCCCCTATCTTCCGTCAAATGAACACCGCTGGCCTCGGCACCGCCGAAGCACTCGTCGCACCGCAGCCGGGGCTGGATGGGCTTGAAGCCCTTCCGCCCCGCGATGCGGCGCTGGCGCTGCTGCGCCGACATCTCAGCCGCATTCAGGGTGGCATGCAGGAGCGGTTCGAGCGGGAGAACCTCGCCGGGCTGGTCGCCGCGCGGGCGCTGGCCGCCGAGATGGATGGGCTGATCGCCGCCATCCTGCGCTACAGCCTGGCCGCCACCGCCGGGCCCGGGGCGGAGCCGGCATTCGCCCTGGCGGCCACGGGCGGCTATGGGCGCGGCACGCTGGCGCCCTATTCCGATATCGACCTGCTCTTCGTCTCCGACGCGCCGCTGGATGCGTCCGGGCGCCGGGCAGTGGAGTTCATGCTGTACCTGCTCTGGGATCTCGGGGTGAAGGTCGGGCACGCCACCCGCTCCATCGCCGAATGCCTGGAGGACGCGAAATCCGACACCACGGTCCAGACCGCCCTGCTGGACGCCCGCTTCCTGGAGGGCGACCGGAGCATCTATGCGCGCTTCGACGCGGCCTATAAGGCGGCCCGCGCGGAATGGGGCCTCGGCCAATTCCTGCATGCCAAGCAGATCGAGCGCGGCCTGCGCCACGCGCGCTACGGCGACAGCCCCTATCTGGTCGAGCCCCATATCAAGGAGGGGCGCGGCGGCCTGCGCGACCTCCAGACCATGTACTGGATCGCCCGCTATGCCTTCGGGGTGGAGAAGATGTGGCAGCTCGTCGGGCCCGACAGCCCGGGGGGCGGGCTGCTCACGGCCCAGGAGGCGCGGGCCTTCCGGCGTGCCTGGTCCTTTCTCTGGACCGTGCGCTTCCACCTCCATTACGTCACCGGCCGGGCCGAGGAGCGCCTGACCTTCGACCTGCAGCCCGTGGTCGGCGCCCGCATGGGCTACACCCGGCACGGCAAGCAGGACGGGGTGGAGCGCTTCATGAAGCACCTCTTCCTCACCGCGCGGGAGGTGGTGCGGTTGAAGCGCCTGCTGGAGCCGGCGGTCGAGCGCGCGGCGCTCGGCATGCCCGCCCTCCAACCCGCGCCCGATGATGCGATGCGCCGGGCCGGGCT
>DATCMG010000269.1:0-10452 GCA_036563555.1 Roseomonas sp.
GCTCAAGGGTTTCGTTGAGCTCGCGAAGCTCCCTTTCGTTCTGATCGCGCTCCAGCAGGAGGCTCCGGGTCTCGTATTGCCGGCGGCGGGCCCGCAGCGAGGATCGGGCTGCGCTCGCCAGCGTCTCCGAGTTCACGGGGCGTTCGAGCAGGACGACGTTGCCCAGCCGCTCCAGCACGCCGGCGGCCAGGGCCGAGCGGCGTCCGGCCTGCTTCGTGGCCATGACGATGACGGGGATGTCGGACCAGGGCGGCTGCGCGTCGCACCAGGCGAGCACCGGCTCGACTTCCGGGCCGGTCAGTGCCTCCTCCGTCACGATCACCCCGCCAACATCGTCTTCCAGGCAATTCTGCAGGCAGGCCAGGCCGCTGCAGATCTGGGAAATCATACCTTCGCGACGCAGCACCTGCTCGATCACCTGCGCGTCCCGTCCGCGGGGCGCCAGGATCAGAATGCGTTCCGACATCCGGTGTCAGGCCTTGGCGCCGCCGGCGGGGATGTCATCCAGCATCGGGACGGCGCCCTTGTAGGAGGGGAGCCCGCTCAGCACGCCCTCGAAGTCGCTCAGTGCCTCGCCGACCTGGACACCGCCCATGCTGAGCTTCAATTCCCGGATGGTGCGCTCATGCGCGCTGCTGCGGGTCTTGACGACGGAGATGGCGCTGCGAACCTGGCCGCGTGCCTCGAAGAAGCGAAACAGCAGGATGCTGTCGCTGAGATAGCTGAGATCGATGTCGGAGCGGACATCGCCGACCAGGCCGTGCTGGCCGAGGATCAGCATCGTCTTCACGCCCTGCTGGCCGAGATAGGTGAGCATCTCGTGCATCTGCAGAAGCAGGAACTGCTCGCCGGGCATGGATTGCAGATAGGCGTTGAGGCTGTCGATGACGATGATCTTGGAGCGCCCTTCTTCCACCGCGGTCCGGACTTTGCAGGCGAACTCCCCGGGGGAGAGTTCGGCCGGATCGATCTGCCGGAGGGTGAGCTGGCCCGTCGCCACATAGGGATGGAGATTCATCCCGAGCGCCTCGCTGCGCGCCAGGAGGGTGCCGAGCCCTTCGTCGAACAGGTAATAAGTGGCGTGCTCGCCACGTTCGAGGGCCGCGACCACGCAGCTGATGGCCGTCGTGGTCTTGCCCACGCCGGATGGCCCGCTGAGCAGGATGTTGGTCCCAGGGACGAGGCCGCCGCCGAGCAACGCGTCCAGGCCCTCATTGCCCGTGGATACGGGCCTGGGATCGAAACCCTCATGGTGCTCGGCCGCGATGAGGCGGGGGAACACCGTCAGCCCCCCGGTGTCGAGGATGAAGTCGTGATAGCCGCCGCGGAACTTGATGCCGCGCATCTTCACGACCCGCAGCCACCGCCGCTCGGCCCCGAAGTTGCGCGGGGTTTGCTCCATCGAGATCACCCCATGCGCGATGCTGTGGAGCTGGAGATCGGTCGGATCGGCCGTCCGGTCATCGAGCATCAGCACCGTGCATTGGCGGCTGGAGAAGAACTGCTTCAGGGCCAGGATCTGGCGGCGATAGCGCAGAGGGCTCTGGGCCAGTAGCCGCATTTCCGACAGGCTGTCGAAGACGACGCGGCTGGGCTGCAGCTCCTCGACCTGGCGCATCACCTCCCGCGTGGTCTCTCCCAACTCTATTTCCGAGGGGTGGAGGACTGTCTGCCCGCTGTCGGGGTCCAGCCCCATGTCACCCACCAACTCGAAGAGGGACAGGGCGTCGAGCGACCAGCCATGGGTCGCCGCCGCTGCCCTCAGCTCGTCCGCGGTTTCCGAGAGGGTGATGTAGAGGCCGGCCTCCCCGCGCGCGGCACCCTCTAGCAGAAATTGCAGGGACAGGGTGGTCTTGCCTGTGCCGGGCGTGCCCTCGACGAGGTAGAGCCGATCCTTCGTCAGCCCGCCACCCAGGATGTCGTCCAGGCCCGGCACACCCGTGGAGGCGCGGGACGGAGAAGATGAAGTGATGCCAATCGCCTTAGGCATAGGAATACTCACCGTTACGCAGGGCCCCATATCATATCCAACAAGGGTTGAGAGGCAGGAGTAACTCCAGTGGGCGTTCTTCGTGCCCTTTCCGGAAAACACGTCGCGGTGATGACAGCCCCGAATGGGAGACTGGCGGCCGTCAGCCTGGTGTGCCCTGATCCGGTGGTGGCGTTCCTCGGTCGCTGGCTGGCCCTGATGCGCCGTGGATCCGGTTTCTTCCAGCCGTGACGGAAGGCAGGCTGATTGAGCAGATTTTGTCTATCTTCCGAATCTTCGCAGGGCAAAAGCACGGGGGAAGAAATGCCGACGCAATCCGCGGAAATTCGTGCCTTCTTCGATGAGCAGACGAACACCGTCAGCTACCTGGTCTGGGATCCCGCCTCGAAGGATGCCGCGGTCATCGACCCCGTGCTCGACTGGGATCATCGCTCCGGCGAGGCGGACACCCGGCCGGCCGATGCGATCCTGAACGCCGCCACGGTGGAAGGCGTCACGATCCGCTGGGTGCTGGAGACCCACGCCCATGCCGACCACCTGACCGCCGCTCCCTATATCAAGGCCAGGACCGGCGCGCCGATCGGCATCGGCGAGCACATCAAGGATGTGCAGAAGATTTTCCGCCCGGTCTTCGACGTCCGTGACCTGAAGCCGGAGGGCGGCGACTTCGACCGGCTGCTCAAGGACGGCGAACGCTTCGCGATTGGCGGCCTGGAGGTCGAGGTGCTGCATGTGCCCGGCCACACGGCGGCCGACATCGCCTACAGGATCGGGCAGGATGTCTTTGTCAGCGATACGCTGTTCATGCATGACTACGGCACCGCGCGGGCCGACTTCCCGGGCGGCGACGCGCGGCAGCTCTACCGCTCTATCCAGCGCCTGCTCGCGCTGCCGCCCGATACCCGGCTGTGGATGTGCCACGACTACAAGGCGCCCGGCCGCGACACCTATGCCTGGCAGAGCACGGTGGCCGAGCAGCGCGCCCACAACCCGCATGTGAAGGACGGTAAGACCGAGGAGGAGTTCGTCGCCTTCCGCACGGAGCGGGACAGCAAGCTCGCGGCGCCGTTGCTGCTGCTTCCCTCGATCCAGGTGAATATCCGGGCCGGGCGCTTCCCGGAGGCGGAGGAGAACGGCGTGCGCTACCTGCGCATCCCGGTGAAAGCCAGGGGCAATGTGGCCGCCCTGGGCGCATGAGCGGGACGGTGCAACTGGTCTGCCCGGCCTGAAGCGGGCTTAATCGGTATTCTCGGCCCGACTGGTCTTGGGCCGAGCCCCCGCGTCAGGCATAGGTCAGCGGCCGCCGCCGCGCTGCCAGGGAATCCAGAACCGCCAGTTGCCGTGGCAGGCACACCTGCTGCAGGTCGTAGCGCTCCTGCACCGTGCGGCGACCGGCGGCGCGCATCGGCGCGTGGCGCACCGGGTCCGCCAGTACCCCCGCCATCCGGCGGGCGAGGGCTGCGTGATCGAACAGGTCGGTCAGCAGCCCGTTCCGCCCATCCTCGATCACCTCCTGCACCGGCGGCGTCGCGGAGCCGAGCACGAGGGCGCCGCAGGCCATCGCCTCCAGCACGCTCCAGGAGAGCACGAAGGGTACGGTCAGGTAGACATGCACCGCTGAAACCCGGAACAGCGCATGCAGCGCCGGGTGCGGGATGCGCCCGAGGAAATGCACCCGCGCCGGGTCGAGCGGCCCCACCTCGCGCAGCATCGCCTCGCGCCAGGTCGCGGCGCCTTCCGGTGAGGTGCCATAGCGCGCTTCGTCGCCGCCCACGATCACGACCTGTGCCGCCGGCCGCGCTGCCAGCAGTTCCGGCAGCGCGCGCATGAAGGTCGGGAAGCCCCGATAGGGCTCCAGCCCTCGCGCGACATAGGTCACCACCTCGTCCCCCGGGCGCAGAACCGTGCCGTCCGGAAGGTCGAAGCGCGCCGCGGGATCCGGGCGGCAGATCTCCGTGTCGACGCCTTCATGCACGACGCTGATGCGGTCCTGGTACCAGGCGGGGAAGCGTGCCCGCTGCCAGGCCGTGGGCGCCATCCCCCAATCCGAGGAATGCACCGCCGAAAGCAGCGGCATGTTCATCGCGCGCACGCGCACGGCGTCCTGGATGGTGGAGGGCTTGCCGGGCTCGTAGCCGACATCCGCGCCGGTCGCGCTGTAGAAGAACTCCGCATAGAGCAGCAGGCCCGCTTCCGGGAAAACATCCTTCAGGAAGAGCGTGTCGCCCCAGCCGATATGGCTGAACACCACATCCGGCACGAAGCCGCCGCGGCGAAGCTCCAGCGCATGCGACGCCACCCGCTCGCCCCGCGCAATGGCCGCGTCGCTCGCCCGCGCGCGCCGCAGCACCCCCTCGGCGGGCGGGGGCGGCGGATCATAGACCCGCAGCGTGACGCCCTCCGGCACCGCGAACTGGCGCGCGCCGATCCCGACCACCTGCGTACCGGGCCGGGCAGCCAGGGCGGGCAGCAGATGCGCGAACTGACCGGGAAAGTTCGGATGAACCAACAACACCTTCATTGGCAGGAACTAACCCTCCGTGGACCCGACCGTGAGCGGGCTTGCCAGGAACAGGCGCACCAGATCGGCCTGCCGGTCCGTCTCGGTTTTCCGGAACAGGTTGCGCAGCGTATAGGCCAGGGTGCTGCGGGACAGGCCGAAGGCCTCCGCGATCTCCTCCAGGCGTTGCCCCTGGGTGAGCGCGACGGCCAGCCGGGTCTCGGCGGGTGTTAGGCCGTAAAGGCCCGCGATAACATCGGGCGCGAGCCTGGGCTGCCGCTCGGGATCGGAGACGAAAAGGGCGATGGCGGCGTCATCCCCCTGGGGTAGGGGGCAGACCAGTGCCGTCAGGGGGCGGCGGCCGGAGGGGCGCGGCAGGGCAACCCCCGCCTCCCCGGCGCCGCGTGCGGGGTTGCCGGACAGGATCGTCTCCACTGCCTCACGCAGCGCCTGCGTCTGGGCCGCCCCGGCGCCGCGCAGCATCCCCTCGGCCGAGAGATGCAGGCCATCCGTCTCGGCCAGCATGTCCCGGCCGGCGCGGTTGACGAAGCTCACCCGCCGGTCGCCGCGCAGCAGGAACACGCCGAGCGCCACCCGGTCCAGCGCGGCCGCGGCCGCGCCGGCGGCAGGCGCCGCGGCCTCGGGCATTTCGGCCAGGGCGCGGAAGGCGGCGCGGGCGGCCTCCATTTCGGCCTCGGCCTTGCCGCGCATCCGGTCCACCTGGCGGAACCGGGCGGCGATGGTGGCCAGCATCACGTCGTGGTCGATCGGCTTGACGAGGTAGTCGTCGGCCCCCGCCTCCTTCCCCGCCACCATGTCCCGGCGGTCGGCGAGGGCGGTGAGGAACAGGAAGGGCGTGTCCGCCAGGTCCGGGCGATCCTCGCGCATCCGGCGCAGCAGGGCGAAGCCGTCCATCCCGGGCATGTTGATGTCGCAGAGCACGAGGTCGGGCGGCGTCCGCGCGATCAGGGCGAGCGCGGCCTCGCCATTCGCGGCCTCGGCCACGGCATAGCCGGCGGCCTGCAGTTCCTCGGCGATGTCGGCGCGCAGATCCGCCTCGTCCTCCACGCACAGGATCAGGCGCTGTTTCATGCCAGGGCAGGCTCCGTCCGGCCGCGCGGGGCCTCGGTTGTCGGGGGTGCTGCCGGCGGCAGGCGAAGGGTGAAGGTGGAGCCGGTCCCCTCCTCGCTGACCACCGTCACGTCGCCGCCATGCAGCCGTGCCACATGGCGCGCGAAGGCCAGGCCGATCCCGGTGCCCGTCACGCCTTCCGCGGTGCGGGCGCGGAAGAAGCGGTCGAAGACGCGGCCGATCTCATCGGCCGGAATGCCGACGCCGTGGTCCACGACTTCCACCACCGCTTCCCCGCCCGCGCCCGTGGTGCCGCGCAGGACCACGGGGGCGCCGGGCGGCGAGTATTTCACCGCATTGGAAACAAGGTTGGCGACAGCCTGCTCGACCAGGGTCGGGTCGCAGCGCAGCCGGGCCGGCAGGCCGTCCAGCCGCTCATCGAGCCGGGCTTCGGGGGCGATTTCGCGCTGATGCGCGCAGACCTCGTGGATCAGGGCCGGGAGGTCGCAATCGCGCGGGGTGAAGTTGATCTCGCCCGCCTCGAGCCGAGCGGCGTTCAGGGTGCTTTCCATCAGCCGGGTCAGGCGGCGCGTCGCCTCCCGGATCTTGCCGGCGCGGGCCGAGACCTCCTCCGGCGGCATGGCCGCGCCGCGCCGGATCATGCGCTGGGCGCTGGAATCGATGATGGCGAGCGGCGTGCGGAACTGGTGCGACACCATCGACACGAAGGCGCGGTGCAGGCGGCTCACCTCCCGCTCGCGCTCCAGGCTCGCCTCCGCGCGGATCTGCGCCTTGCGTTGGCGCACGAGTACCAGCATCAGCATCAGGCCGCTCGCCAGCACGCCCACCACATAGAGCAGGATCTCCGTCACTGCCCGGCCTCGGGCGCGACGCAGCGTGCCCGCGGTCTGCTGGTCCTCCAGCAGCACGCGGTTGGCGACATCGCGCAGGAAGCCCGCGAGGGGCTGCAGGACGGAGCGGGCCGCGAGTTCGCTGCCACGGTCGCCCGGCATCAGCCCCGTCAGGGTCGGCTCCAGCGCCAGCACGGCGGCGTGCTGGCGCCGCATGGCCTCCATCAGGCCGGTGCGCTCCACGCGATGGAGGGGCCGGCCCTCCAGCAGCACCACCAGCCGGCTCAGCAGAAGGTCGTAGCGGAGTTGCACGGCGGCATCGTCCGCCTCCGGGTCGCCCGTCACCCGGCGGACGACCATGTCGAGGGTTCGCATCGCCTCGAACTGCGCCTGGCTTGCCAGCCAGACCACGCTCTCCCCGGGATGGGGAGACAGGTCCCTCTCCATTCGGAGGAGGTTGATGCAGGTCAGGACGAGGGAGACGAAGAACGCCGTGATAACCGCCCCGGCCCCCAGCGTGGCCAGCAGGCGCCGCTTCCCGCGGAGGGCGGGTGTGGCCGATGGCATCATCGCACCTGAAGGGTCCGGAGCTGCCAGATCCAGCGGCTGTCATACATGCTGTTCCGGATCTCCGGGTGCTCGTCCCGCGGGTAGACCAACCAGATCGGCCCCTTGTTCCGCACCGTCAGCGCCTGGCCATCCATGCGCAGGGCGAGGATGACATCGTATTCCTCGAAGTCGGTCATGGGGATCTCGATGGCGTAGTCGTTCAGCGCGACAGCCATTGCCCGTTCGCCTTGCGCCCCGGCCTGCGCCAGCGCATCGCGCACCAATGGCCCCTCGAAGCGCCGGACCCCGCTGGTCCAGTTCGTCGCGGTGGAGAGGGAATGGCTGGGCAGGGCTTCCAGCATCGCGCGGTCGAAATCGGCCTGGGCGCCGCGATTCGGCCGGGACACCCGCCCGGTCACGCTGAGCAGCACCGGTCCGGCCGGGGCGGCAAGCCCGGCCTGGGCACGCGCGGGGGTGGCCAGAAGGCAGGCCAGGGCGGCGCGGCGTCCGATCGGCGCAAGGCGGATGGCGTCTCGCATCATGGGGCTCGGGTTCCGGGCCCGGCCGCGGGGCGACGGGCATCAAGGGGCAGGTGCGTAAGGCGTTGAGGAGGATCGGTGATGTTTCTGGACCGATCCTAGCATGGTCGTCCCGCCCCGCCATGCCTGTCTTGTCTGCCGGACCGCCAACGGTTGCAGGGTTTCGCAAAAATTTAACGTGAGCGTGTGTCGCCCATTCAAATGAAGGGGGCGGGCCATGGCCGCTCCCCGTAATCCGCCCTGCGCTTCCCGCAGACGGACACCGAGCCATGGCCACGCTGAACTTCTCCGCCCTGAATGGTCAGATCGTGAGTTTCGACCCGGCGGTCGATATTCTCGCCTTCGCCTATCCGGCCACGGCATCCGGCGTGTCCTTCGCGGCTTCCGGCGGCGACCTCGTGGTCTCCCATGGCGGCGCGAGCGTGACGCTGGCCGGGGTGGCCCTGGCGGCGCTGCGCGGGGCGAATTTCAGCTTCTGGACCGGTTCCGTCCGCATCGGGGATGAGACGAACGGCACCGCCACCGATGAACTCGGCAACGTCATCGCCGGCACGGCCTGGGCGGACCACATCCAGGGCCTGGGCGGTGGCGACACGATCGATGCCAGCCAGGGGGGTGATGACCGAGTCCTCGCGGGGGAGGGCGACGACACCATCCTGTTGGGCCGCGGCATTCCTGCTGGTCTGCAGGTCAATGGCGAGGGCGGTACGGACGCGCTCCGCTTCACCGTGAACGGCGCGGCGGCCGACCTCAATCTCGGCGCCGGGACGATTACCAGCGTGGAGCGCCTGGCCTTCGAGGGCACGGCCATCGTGAACGTCAAGCTGCACGACGCGAACCTGGCCGCAGGCGGCGTGCTGACGGTGGATGGCTCAGCCGCCGGGACGATGAACCTCGACGGCACCGCCGAGACGAATGGCCGGCTGGACGTCACGGGCTCCGCCACCGCTGATCTGCTGAAGGGCGGCGCGGGCGCGGATACGCTGGCCGGCGCCGGGGGCAACGACACCCTGGCGGGCGGCGGCGGCGCGGATGTCCTGGCCGGCGGCACCGGAGAGGATGTGTTTCTGGTGAACCGGGGCACCGACAGCACCCTGGCCGCCGCCGACCGGGTGACGGAATTCGAGGGAGCCGGCGCGCTGGGCGGGGACCGGATCGACCTGCCGCCCGGCTCGGGCCTGCCGGGCGCCTTCCTGGGCCAGCGGGCCTTCAGCGCCGCCATCGGCGCCTCGCTGGCCAATGGCGGCGACGGCTTCGCCGACGCCATGTTCGACCATGCCGGCGGCAAGACCCGCGTGGTGGTGGACGTGAACGACAACGGCGTGCTGGACGCCGGCGACACCTATCTCGAACTCGACGGCATCCACGCGCTGCAGGCCGCCGACTTCAACGGCAACTTTGCCGTGGTGCGGGGCACCGATGGAAATGACAGCCTGCTCGGCGGCAGCAATGGCGAGACCATGCTGGGCGGCGTCGGCCAGGACAGCATCGCGGGGAATGACGGCAACGACACCCTTTATGGTGGGGCCAATGATGATGGCCTGGAGGGCGGTGCCGGTAGCGACGACCTCTATGGCGAGGCCGGCAACGACACCCTCGCCGGCGGCGATGGCAATGATGAGCTGTACGGGGCGGAGGGCACGGATAGCCTGCTCGGCGGCGCCGGCAATGACGACCTGTATGGCGGCATCGCCAATGACACGCTGCGCGGCGGCGCGGATAACGACACGCTGGATGGCGGCGAGAATGAGGACAGCCTGTTCGGCGATGCCGGTGCCGACAACCTGAAGGGTGCCGGTGGCAACGACACGCTGGACGGCGGCACCGAGAACGACACGCTGGATGGCGGCGAGGGCAACGACCTTCTGCAGGGCGGGGAGGGGAATGACTCCCTCATTGGCGGCAGCGGTGCCGACACGCTCCGGGGCGGCGAGGGCGACGACACGCTGCAGGCCGGAATCGGCCAGGACATGCTGGCCGGCGGCGCCGGCAATGATCGCTTCGTCGTCACCAACGGAACCTCCCCCGCCGCCTCCCCGAACCTGATCACGGATTTCGAGGGTGGTGGCGTTGCGGGTGGCGATGTCCTGCAGATCTCGATCAGCGGCAGCCTTCCTCTCGCCTGGTACGGCTACAAGCCTTTCTACTTCGACGGCACCTTCGGCAACAGCGGAACGCAGTTCCCGCTGGCGGGCGATGGGCTGGCCGATGTGATCTGGGACATCGACGCGGGAACGGGCCGCACCCGCATCGCGGTTGATGTGGACGACAACGGCGTCTTCGGCACCAGTGACCTGCTCGTTTATCTGGACAACGCGCCCACACTCAACTTTTCCGACTTCGCCGACAGCTTCTCCGTGATCCGCGGCGGCGCGGGGGCGGATACGATCCTGGGCGGCGCCAGCCCCGACACGATCTACGGCATGGGTGGCGATGATTCGATCAGCGGTGCCGGCGGCAACGACACCCTCCATGGCGGCGAGGGCGCTGACACGCTGGAAGGCGGCGACAACAATGACAGCCTGAACGGCAATGCCGGCGCCGACAGCCTGGTCGGCGGCGAGGGCGCGGACACCCTCCAGGGCGGGACCGAGGACGATTTCCTCGATGGCGGAAACGCCAATGACGACCTGTATGGCAATGAGGGTGCCGACACGCTGCTCGGCGGCCTGGGCAATGACTACCTCACCGGCCAGGCCGGCACGGACAGCCTGGAAGGTGGCATCGGGAATGACACCCTCTACGGCGGCAGCGAGAACGACACGCTGCTCGGCGGGACCGAGAACGACTACCTGCAGGGCGATGACGGCGCCGACCTCATCGATGGGGCCGACGGCACCGATGCGCTCCTCGGGGGCGAGGGCGCCGACACGCTGACGGGCGGCGCCGGCAATGACACGATCACCGGCGGTGCGGGGGGCGACCTGATCGATGCCGGCGCCGATGCCGACG
>DATCMG010000572.1:0-4436 GCA_036563555.1 Roseomonas sp.
TTCGCCCATGCGACGCCTGGCCCGGTGCGCTTCCTCGGCCTGCTGGGCGGGCTGTGCCAATGGGTTTTGGTCCGTCCCGACGCTATCGCGGTGACGGTCAGCGCCGCCGATGCCGAGGCGCGCGAGGCCAGCGCCGACCTGGCCCCCCGAGCCTGGACGGAGATCCGCGCCCTGGCCACCGCCTTCGGCCTGCCCGGAGAATGGCCGGAGGAACCGCCAACCTGCCGCGCCGTGAAGGAACGCCGCGCGACGCCGCGCCACCGCCCGGGCGACCCACCGCCCCCGCCCGTGCTGGCCCTGCCGAACCTTGCCTTGGCCGGGGACTGGATGGAGCCGGTGCTGCCCGCGACGCTGGACGCCGCGGTGCGTTCGGGCCGCCGCGCCGCGAAAATGCTCGGTTAGCTCAGGCTGTTGCCCGTAGTCCCGCGCGGATCGCGGCCGCCATCGCCTCCGCCGGCTGCGCGCCGGAGATGATGAGTTGCCGGTCCAGGATCACCGCCGGCACCCCGCCCAGCCCGGAGGCCCGCGCAGCCTCGTGCACGACCTCGGCCGCGCCTTCCTCGCTGGCCAGCAACGCGGCGCTCCGTCCCGGGGGCAGGCCGGCGGCGTCGCCGATCGCGGCGAGCACGGCGGCGTCCCCGATGTCGCGGCCCTCGGCGAAATAGGCCGCGAAGATCGCCTCGACGACGCGGTCCGCCATCGCCGCCCCGCCCTCAAGCCCTGCCAGCCGGATCAGCCGATGGCTGGCGAGCGAGTTCGGGCTGCGTGTGATCCGCTCGAAGTCGAAGGGAAGGCCGTCCTTCGCGCCTTCCGCCGCCAGCCTTGCATCGAGCTGCCGCCCGCGCTCCACGCTGCCGAACTTCTTCGCGCGGTACTCGGCGCGCGGCATCCCGCCCGGCGGCATGTCGGGATTCAACTGGAAGGGGTGCCATTGCCGCGACAACCGCAGCCCCTCATCGGCCAAGGTCGCGAGCGCCGCGTCCAGCCGCCGCTTGCCCACCCAGCACCACGGGCAAACCGTGTCCACGACAACGAGCAGCGTCGGCATCTCATTCTCCTGCATCCGGCACTCCTGCCCGTCTCGGTCGGGCCAATATCAACACAGGATAAAATTTCGGACGAATCCACGGGATCGTGAAGCGGAGGCTTCACGGCCCTGAGCGTTTCACCAGACAGACAACAACCCGGTGGAACAACATGATGCGCAAGGGATTTCTCCTTGCCGGGCTGCTGGCTCTTGGCGGCTGCTTCGAGGAGGAGGCGCCGAAGGGCCAGGCCGCGGCCAGTGGCGACGATCCCATCCTGCGGGTCCGGACGGCCGCGGAGGAGCGCCTGCGCGGCATCGCGCGCGACCGTGACAACCTGCGCTTCCGCGCAGTGGAGACCTATCGCCAGTCGATGCCGGATAGCTATGCCGTCTGTGGCCAGGCGACGCTGTCGGGCGGCGCGGTCTTCCTTCCCTTCGTCTCCGTCGTGAACACCGCCAATGGCGGCCTGGAGGTGGAGCAGCATGTTGCCCGCACGAACATCGAGGCGACGCGCGTCTATGTCGAGCTCGTCGGCCGCTGCTTCGAGGGCGGCGGGCCGCAGGCGCGCGGTGGCGGCACCCCGATGGCCCAGCTTCCGCCGCCGCTCCCGAACGGCCTCCCCTTGCTCGATCAGGTGGAACCCGAGCCGCCGAAAACGCCCGACCTCATCACCCCAGCCCTGGTATCCTCGCCCGGCACGGCGACGAGCATGGCGGCCGGCACGCTGGTGATGCGGCAGAACGGCAATGTGCGATCCTCCCCCAATGGCGGCGGCGCCGTGCTGCGCGTGGCGCGCGGCGGCTCGGTGCTGAACGTCTTCGGCACCGCCCCGGGCGGTTGGTACCAGGTGGGCGACACGGCTCCGGAGGGCTGGGTGCATCGCAGCGTCGGTGCGCCGCAATCGGGTGCGCTCGCCTCGGTGGAATAGGCGGGGCTGGCGCCTTCCAGGCGCCGCGCGGTTCCTGCGGGATCGCCCCCCAACGCCCCATCCCGGCCGGAGCACCTTTCGCGCCGATGCCTTGGCCTTTCGCCGGGGCTGCCGCCGGCATGTCCTCGTCAGTCACTTGTTAGGAGCCGTTCCCCTAGAGTCGCCCGGAGATGGGTCAGGCATCGTCCGCGGAAGGCAGAATGCAGATCAGGTATCATTCCGACGACAGGGCCTATGTGTCCGAATACGAAGTCGGTGACTTCGTGCGGCTTCGCACCAATGAGAGTGGCGATGGGGCGATGGGGAGGGCAGGCCAATGGGGCAGCATCATCGCAGTGGAAAAGGGGCGGGGCGCGGGGCTCGTCATTCAGGTCGCCGGCTATTCTGAAAACAGGAATTCCGCCTTGCAGCGGCTGACCGGTATTCCCAGAAGCATCGTCGTGCCCTGCGATTCCAACGGCGTGGTCATGGCACTGCCGGCGCGGCGCGGCCTTCGCAAGAAAGGCCAGCAGGTCGTGGTGAACAGCCCTGGCGCCGGCAGCAGCAGCGCCTTGCCGGCCTGGGCAGCGGCTCTGGTGGTGGCCAGTTGCACGTTGATCCTTGTGGTTGCCGCGGCGATCGCCTCGAAGAGCTTCGGCGTGATGTGACCCTCGGCGCAGCTATCGTGAATGTCGTGCTTCGCCGGGCCGCTTCCGTCAGTGGCTTGTTAGGGGCCGTCGCATAGGATCGCTGCCCTGTATGTCAGGTGCTGCGCGGAGGCGAATGGATGCAAATCGGCTATGATCCAGATGGCAGGCCTTACGTAGCCAAATACGAGGTCGGCGATCTGGTCCGGCTGCGCCTCGATGAAACCGGCGACGGGGCGATGGGGAAGATCGGCGACTGGGGCAGCATCCTGTCCGTGGAGCGGGGCGTGGGTGCGAGGCTCAACATTCAGGTCGCGGGTTACTCCGAAGGCAAGCACTCCATGCTGCAGCGCCTGATGGGAATACCCAAGAGCATCGTGGCGCCCTGTGACCGGAACGGCGTGCCCATCTCCCTTCCGGAACGGCTGGGGCTGCGTGATGTCGAGGCTGGTTTCAGCCGAAGGATCGGCAACCCGCGTTAGCCAGCCCTCGGGAACTCCAGCGCCCAATAAGGAATGTGGTCCCCCCTGCCGGATTCGAACCGGCACACCCGATGGGTGAGCGATTTTAAGTCGCCTGCGTCTACCGTTCCGCCAAGGGGGGCCAAGGGGGGCAGGAACAAGGGCCGCAGCATAGCGTCCGCCCGCGTTCCGTCACCCGCTCCATCAGGCCGCGGGCCGCGCGGCCTCCCGCCCCGCGGTCACGGCCTCGATCACCATCCGCTCCGTCAGGATTTGCGGCAGCACCAGCGGTGCGCCGCCCCCGGCGGGGTAGAAGAGGTAGAGCGGCACGCCCTCCCGCCCCTGGGCCCGCAGCAGGGCGGAAATCGCGGGGTCGCCGCGCGTCCAGTCGCCCGTCAGCAGCGCCACGCCCTCCCGTGCGAAGGCCGCGCGTGTTGCGGCCGTGTCCAGCGCCAGGCGCTCATTCACCCGGCAGGTGATGCACCAGGCGGCGGTGAGATTGACGAAGACCGGCCGCCCCTCGGCCCGCAGCGCCGCGACACGGGTCTCGGACCAGGCCTCGCCCGAAGCCTCGGCCGCCATCGCCGGAACCGGTGCGGCGGAAAGCCGGGGCAGCAGTGCCAGGGCCACCAGAAGGGCCGCTCCCGCCAGGCCGCGCCCCAGCCAGCCGCGCCGGGAAGCGGCCTGCGCTATGCCCAGAACCCAGGCGGCAAAGCCGACCAGCAGCGCGCCGCTCAGAACCCAGACCAGCCCGTCCGGCCCCGCCTGCACGGACACCACCCAGGCCAGCCAGGCTGCCGCCCCATACATCGGGAAGGCCAGGCCCTGCCGCAGCCGCTCCATCCAGGCGCCGGGGCGGGGCAGCAACCGGGCAAGGGCAGGGAAGGCGGCCAGCGCCGCATGGGGCAGGGCCATGCCGAGGCCCATGGCGCCGAACACGGCCAGCGCCGCCAGGGGCGGCATGGCCAGGGCCGCGCCCAGCGCCGCCGCCATGAAGGGCGCGGTGCAGGGCGTCGCCACCGCCACGGCCAAAGCGCCCGTGCCCAGGCTGCCCCAGCGGGAGCCACCGCCCAGCGAGGGCCCGCCCACCGCGAATACACCTGACAGGTTCAGCCCCACGGCCAGCATGAGCCAGGCCATGGCCGCCACGAAAACCGGCGAGGTGAACTGGAAGCCCCAGCCCGCCGCGACCCCCGCCGCCCGGGCCGCCACCAGGGCCCCGCCAATGGCCAGGAAGGCGAGCACCACCCCCACCACATAGGCCAGCGCTTCCCCCCGCACCGCCGTGCGGGAAGCGCCGGAAAGCCGCGCCAGCCTTATGGCCTTCATGGCCAGCACCGGGAAGACGCAGGGCATGAGGTTCAGGATCAGCCCCCCCAGCGCCGCCCAGAGC